>JBGPLJ010000058.1:0-14254 GCA_041486385.1 Steroidobacteraceae bacterium | reverse complement strand
GCGCCGCCGCCTCGAAGAGTGTTCGCGCTCGCTCGGCGTCGCTTCGCAGCGCGGCCGTACGGTTACCGCGATTGCGTTCGACTACGGCTTCAACAGTCCGACGCATTTTGGCCGCGTGTTCCGTGCGCGCTTCGGCGTTACGCCGCGCGAGTACCGACGACACGTTGCGACCAACAAGCCCTGACTGCACCGTCAACTCCTTCGTATAGTCAGCCGACGCGGTAGATCCACAGATCGACCGAGTTCGGATGGCGCGTCCCGGTGCACACGAAGACATTCCGGTTGAGCCAGTCGTAGCGCCCGCGCGGCGCGGAAAACGTCGGCACGCCACGAAAGTAGTATTCGCCCGGCTCGACCGGCTCACCGGCGGCGAGCCGGCGCATCGCATCCTCCGATCCGTGCCGCAAACCACGATTGCGCACCTGAATCACCACACCGTCGTCCGTGCGCAGCAGATAGACGGCATCGAGCTCCGTGACGCCGTCCGGCCGTGTGAACTGCCAGTCCGCGCCCCCCGCGAGCACCTCCCCCGTCATGTTCGGACCTGCGAACCGGCCGCCCACAATCGGGATGACGCGGCGTGCGCCCTGCGGTGTGTCGCCCACATGCACGGCCTGCTCGAGCTGTGCGCTCGCCTTGAAGAGGAGTTCAAAAGTGGGTTCCATGGCAAGCGCTCGCTCGAGCCTCAGGCTCTCAGTAGACGTTCGGCCGGCACCCAGTTGCCGTGCACGGCGACCCTCAGACGCAGCGGAATCTTGAGCCGCGCAATCGGTCCGTGCTCCGGATGTTCCGCTTCGAGGACGTACACCTCCGATTCATTGCACTCGTGCTTATCGACAATAAAAGCGAGGTAGCCCTCATGTCCGCGCACTTTCGATGGAATGTGAATGTGCTCCTGCACCGTCGAGTGCGGATCCATCGCGAGATTGCGCAGCTCCCCTGATCTGACGTCGATGCGGCTGATCGTGTTGAAGCCCGGACCCACCGGTCCTGCGATATTCGGGGGCCCGAGCATTGG
The DNA here is from genome assembly GCA_041486385.1 of Steroidobacteraceae bacterium. Classification (GTDB taxonomy): domain Bacteria; phylum Pseudomonadota; class Gammaproteobacteria; order Steroidobacterales; family Steroidobacteraceae; genus JBGPLJ01. Next base: position 13,236 of record JBGPLJ010000058.1, on the reverse strand, counting down.
ATCGAAGCGCTGGTAGTAGCCGATGCTGTAATCGACCATGAAATCCTTCTCGGCGATCCGCGGCATGTCGCCGGGCGGACCGAGCGGACGCTCCACGAAACTGTCACCCGGTTTGCCGAGATCGAAAGTCCAGCGCACGTAGCCTCCGCGCATGTCCTGCATCTGAAAATTGATGCCAGAAGCTTCGCGGATGAATGGAAAGGGATTCATATTGCCGACGCCGAAGTCGAGATGCACGCGGTTCCCTTCACTATAGGCGTTCATGAAGTGATACGCCGAGGCTGCCCGGTGGCGGAACCAGCGCATGTCCTTGACGCTGCCCGTGCGCGGCATGATACCGACGAAAGTTTCCTTGTCGGGCTCGTAGATCCAGTGCGCGCCGCCCGCTTTGATCCGCGCGAGATCCGCGGTGGTCGGAAACACCGGGAAGATCACATGCTCCTTGGTCACGGCGAAGTCGTGCATCATCGAGACATACGGTGTCTCGAACCACTCTTCGCGCACGAGTTCGCCCTTCTTGTCGGCGACGCAGAATGCGACATCGCGCGTGGCGAGTCCGCCCGCCTCGTAGCCGAAGAAATAGAGTTCACCGGTCGCCGGGTCAAGCCGCGTATGCGCCGTCATCGTTTGACTGCGGAGCTTGCCGTTGTAGTCCCAGGTGCCGCGTGTCTCGAGCGTGTGCGGATCGAGCTCGACCGCACGGCTGTCCTCCTTCAACGCAAGGAGCCGGCCGCCATGCCAGATTGGCGTCGTGTTGTTGACGCCTCGCCCCTTGCCGCGAACGCTGGGATCGTCGGTATACGGATTGCGATAGAGGCCGTAGAGCGAGCGGCGGGCAGCGCGCTCGTTGAGAAAGCGCTCGGTGCGGATGTAACGCTGCTTGAGGTCGACGTGGCCATCTTCAAAACGGACGAGTCCCAGCATGCCGTCGCCGCTGAGGTATGTATCGTGTCCCAGCATTGGCGGATATTGCGGATCGGGAACGCAACGGAACCAGGACCCGTTGATCTCGCGCGGCAGTTCACCCTCGATGACAAGATCGAAGACGTCGCATTCGATGCGCGACGGGGCGTTGTAGCCGCCGAAGTCCATCGAATTCGGAAATGGTCTCGTCATCGCGGGCTCCTCGCGAAGCGTCAGCGCCGCTGGCAGCGGGCTGTCATTTTCCGGTGACGGGGTGAGGGTAGTGAAATGGTACGACGCCGGTGTCGGGCCAGAGCACAGGTTTCGGCGCTACCAGCTCATCGGGACCGAGCGGATCCTGCGGAAATGTCGTCGAGAAGAACGCCACGTACTCCGGCCGCGTATGCGCCCAGCCGGTTTCAAAATCCGCATGCCACACCGGGTTGTAATTCAGAACCTTGATCTTCCAGACGCCGTTCTCGCGCGCGTAGGTATTCTCATAAAGGCCGCCCTCCCACCACTGGCGCGTCTGGCCGCCCGCCTTCTCGTGACGGCCCGCCATCATGCAACAGCGGAATCGTCCGAGCGCCGTCTTGCGGTCCTGCGCGACATCCACGATGTCCTGCATCTGCGGATGATCGAGCAGGAATCCGTACACCGGTCCATTCTTGCCGTTGGTGAAGTTCTTCTGGAAGCGGTCAATGTATAGCCGGCGCGCGCCCGCCCTGCCTTTGAAGATGCCTCCCATGAAGCGGACTTCGCAGTTCTCCGTGAAGAGGTCGACCGTCTCGTTGTAGAGGCACTTGTCGATGTAGTAGCCGTATGCGTGGTGGAGGCGCCGGATCGCGTGGATGTCCTTCAGGATGGCGAGCTCGTGCGCGAGTGCCTCGACCTTCTGCTCCAGGGCTTTGACCGAATCGGTGCTCATGACGCTCACCCCTTCTATTTCGTCCTATCTGGCATGAAACCGCAGCGCGTGGACTCGACCAACACGGAAATAAAAGTCGATGCTGAGCGCAATTTGGAACGCGCAGCGCCTGTGCCATTATCCTCAACACGCCTCACCGAAACATTCGCGAGCGACATCAACACCATGACCACGTCCGTGACCAGCGCCACGCAAAAAAGCGGCGATTCCACCGTCCTCGTCAAGCCGGCCCAGGGCTACAAGCGCATAGCAACGGAGGAGGCCTTTGCGACCGGCGAAATGCTGAAGCACTACGCGAAGCTCCTCGCCAAGGGCGGCATCGACGACCCCGGCTTTCACAGTCTCTGGGGCTTCTACCTGAACAGCAAGGCGCCGCGCGCCATGGCGGTGGTCGAAAGGCTGCAGGACCTCGGGTCCCGCCGCATCGGCGACATGGATGCGACCGGCATCGATCGACAGATCATTTCGCTGACGGCACCGGGCGTGCAGATCCTCGACAAGGCGACAGCCGTGTCGCTCGCGCGCAGCGCCAACGATGAGCTCGCCGAGGCTGTGCGCAATCATCCGGCGCGCTATACGGGTCTCACGGCCGTCGCGCCGCAGGATCCGAAGAACGCGGCGAAGGAAATCGAGCGCGGCGTCACGAAGCTCGGCTTCAAGGGCGTCATCGTCAACTCGCACACGCACGGCGAGTATCTCGACGATCCGAAGTTCTGGGACATCTTCGAGGCCGCCGAAGCGCACAACGTGCCGGTCTATCTGCATCCGACGTCGATGTCGCGCGCCATGGTCACGCCGTTTCTCGCGCGCGGGCTCGACGGCGCGATCTACGGTTTCGGCGCGGAAACCGGCCTGCACATGCTGCGCATCATCGTGAGCGGCGTCTTCGATCGCTTCCCGAAACTGCAGATGATGGTCGGGCATCTCGGTGAGGCGCTGCCCTTCTGGCTCTTCCGCATCGACTACATGCACCGCGCGACCGTCGCGGCCAAACGCTACGAGAGCGTGAAGCCGCTGCGCCGCCAACCAAGCGACTATCTGCGCGAAAACGTCTATGTCACATCGAGCGGCATGGCCGATGAGGCGGCGATCACGTACTGCCAGAAGGTCCTCGGCATGGAGCGCGTGCTGTATGCGATGGACTACCCCTATCAGTTCGTCGCCGAGGAAGTGCTGACGAGCGACAATCTGCCGTTGAGCGCTGCCGACAAGAAGAAATTCTTTCAGACGAACGCCGAGAAAGCGTTCTCGCTTTAAAGGACACATGATCATGAAGGCATATGAAATTCAGGCAGGCGCAAAGAGCATCGACGACGTAAAGCTCGTGCAACGGCCGGAACCGAAGGCGGGCCCCGGGCAGATACTGGTGCGCATGCGCGCCGCGTCGCTCAACTTTCGCGACCTGATGATCGTGCAGGGGATGTACTTCGGCGGCGCGTCTCCGACCAAGACCATTGCCCTCTCGGACGGCTCCGGGGAAGTCACGGCGGCCGGACCCGGCGTTACGCGCTTCAAGGTTGGCGACCGCGTGGCCGGCACGTTCTTTCGCAACTGGATCGATGGCCCACCGTCGGCGGAGCCGCGACCCGCGCTTGGCGCTTTGGGCATCGACGGGGTGCTCGCGGAGCTCGTGGCGTTCGATCAGCACGATGCCGTCGCCATTCCGGCGCATCTGTCCTTCGAGGAAGCGGCAACACTGCCCTGCGCCGGCCTCACTGCGTGGAACGCGGTAACCGTCGTTGGCGCGATCAGACCGGGCAACACGGTGCTCGCGATCGGCACGGGTGGAGTCTCGATGTTCGCGGTGCAGTTCGGCCGCGCCGCGGGCGCTCGCGTCGTCATCACCTCATCGAGCGATGAGAAGCTTGCACGCGCGAAGGCGCTCGGCGCCGACGTGCTCATCAACTACAAGCGTACGCCGGAATGGGAAAAGGAAGTCCTGAATGCGACCGGCGGCCGCGGTGTCGACTGCGTCGTGGAAGTCGGGGGCGCCGGCACGTTGGCGCGCTCCATGCAGTCAGTCGGCTACGCAGGCAAGATTGCGCTCATCGGCTTCGTCGCAGGCCCTCAAGGGGACACGGGCCCGCACGCGCTCCTGCGCAAGGGCGCAAGCATTCACGGCATCTTCGTCGGCCACCGCGCAGCTTTTGAAAACATGAACGCGGCCATCGAGGTCAACAAGATCAAGCCGGTGGTCGACAAGGTATTCCCGTTCGAACAGGCGCTCGACGCCATGCGCTATCAGAAGAGCGGCGCCCACTTCGGCAAAGTCGTCATCCGAATCTAGTTCCCTCTCCCCTTTCAAGGGGAGAGGGTTAGGGTGAGGGGATTCGATTGAGGGTTAGGGTGAGGGGATTGGTCGTCCTAGAGCTCCCGTCCGCGCGCCTCGAGATCGGAAACTTCGCGTCCTGCATCCTCGCGCTTGACGATGGCGACACCGAGCCGGATCCCGAGCTCCACGCGCTCGGATTTCGTCAGGGGCTTGTTGTCGTCCGACTTGTTGTCATCCTTGCCTTTGTCTTTGTCCTTGTCCCTCTTATCGTCGCGATCGAGGCGATCCTGGATGTCGTGAATCTCGCTGTTCCAATGCGCCAGGCGCGAGCGGGCCGTGGCGAGATCACGTCCCAGATTGTAGGCATGCAGGAACTCAGCCTCGCCGAATTGCGTGCACACGCCGCCGTACGCACTGTTGTTCGCGCCGACCGCGAAGGCGTTGCGCGGCGTGCAGTAGCGTTCGAGTCCATGCATGCGGCCATCGAGCCAGCGCTCGCGGTCCGCGCTGAGGCCATGCTTGGCACAGGCTTTCGCATTCTCAAGGAAGCGCTCTTCGCCATATCCCTGCGCGCCGTCGCGCATGCCGATGTCATACCAGTCGCCGGTCTGACATTCACTTTTTGATACGGCAGCGCAGCCACTCATCGCCAGTGCGGCCAGAGCCAATATCAGTCGCATTAGTTTCATTACTGGTTACCCTCCCGCCACGTCCACGAGCAGCTTCATCCCTTCCTGCCGATGCAGCCGCTCGAAGCCGTCGCTCACAAGCCCGGCAAATGGAATAGTTTCGACCCAGCCGGTCGTCGGATACGCGCCCGCGGCCATCTCGGCGATCACGCTTGGAAAAGTATTGCAGAACATCGCGACGCCCGTGATGCGCACTTCGCTCATGAGAAGATCGAATGGCGGAATGACGATCGGTTGAGCGTGAATCGCGACAACGACCGCCGTCCCATCGACCGCCGTTCCGAGCAGCGCTGCGCTAAACGCCGCAGGTACGCCGGCCGCATCGACCGAGGCGTCCGCGCCGAGTCCGCGCGTGAGATCGCGTATCGCACTCACGACGTCCGTCGTCGTCGGATCGAGCTGTATCTCAGCGCCGAGCGCCTTGAGCACGGCACGTCGCGCAGGCGATGGATCAACAATGATGGTCTTGACGCCACGCCGTCGCAGCGCGAGATGCACGCCGACTCCGATGGGACCTGCGCCGTGGATGGCGACGGTCTGCCCGGCTTGAACGCGGCAGCGCTGCGCCGTGTAATAGGCGACCGACATCGGTTCAATCAGCGCGCCCTGCAGGGGCGTGACACCTTTCGGCAGTTTGTGCGCCATCGAACGCCGCACGACGGTGTATTCCGACAGGCCGCCGCCTTCGCGGTTGTAGCCGTGAAAGGCGACGAGCGGACAATGATTGTAGTGACCTGACTTGCAGTAGAGGCACTTGCCGCAGGTCTCGAGCGGTTCAACTGCGACGAGATCGCCCTTTTCGAGATCCTCGACACCGTCGCCCACAGCGACGACTTCGCCGCTGAACTCGTGCCCAAGGATAATGGGATTCGTGACGCCCGTGAGCGGATGCGGATCGGTGGCGCGCGTCGTAATGGGCCCGTCGTAGTACTCGTGCAGGTCGCTGCCACAAATGCCGTTGTAGAGAACACGTAGCTTCACGTCACCGGCGCGCACCTTGGGCTCGGGCACTTCCTCGAGCCGCACGTCGCAACGACCGTAATACCTCGCAGCACGCATCAAGTCCCTCTCCCTCTGCTGACGCCAGCATAGTATGTCGCTGGCGATGTTGCATACAGTAGTGTCGCTTGGGAAATACTGGATGGACGGCGGGACCCGCGAGTTGGGAAGCTATCGCACGCGATGCTGCCTCCCGACAACATTCGAAAACTATCGGATCATTTCGGCGACTACGTCATCGACGTCCGTTGCCGCAAGTGTGCGCATCAGCGGGAGGTCAATCCGCACGTGCTCGCGCGGATCTTCGGCTGGAACGCCGATTTCAAGAAGGTAGCGGCCCGCTTCCGCTGCTCAAAATGTCACGGCCGCGATGTAAACGTGCAGATCGGCTTCACGCGCAAACCGAGGAAGTGGGACGCCGTTCGCTAGCGCAGAATGGCTAGCTGTCGGATTCTGCGCCCTGCTGCTCCCAGTCTTCGTACTCGAGCTTCAGCTGCTCGATGACAATCGCCTTGTTGTCGACCGGACGCGATCCCGGCGTCTCGAACCTTGCGACACGGCAGTTCGTGAGCTTGAAACGCTGCACCAGCCGGTTGCCGTCGTCGTAGGACTCGACGACGACGTCGCGTGGCGCCTCACCCGGCCGCGCCATGGCGGCAAGCGCCGCGCCCGACTTCGCCCACTCTTCGAATTCCGCATCGTGCGTCATCCCGCGCTCGAGCGTGATGGCGTCGTAGGCAATTCTCCTAGGTGCTGCTTGCGGCGAACCCTTAGCACGTGACAGCAGAGGCTTCGCCACGACCGCCGGCTGGTAGCTCACGCTCATGCTGCTGAAACCGGCGACCGTGCCGTGCTCCCAACGCAGTAGAAAGCGGAATTTCTGGTAATGATCGACGGCGAGCGGTGTAACGAGGCGACCCATGGCGGCTATTTTCGCTGACTTGTGCCGCGCTCACAAATTTCTTGTTTGCGGCGCCTGTCGTCAAGTGAGAAGTTTCGCAAGCGGCTCCCAGTAATTTCCATTCCACCCTGCGGCCAGATGCGCCGCCTGATCGCCCGGAAAACCGGTGTGGTCAAACACAATCCGGGTACCTGAGCCATGCTCGAGAAGTTCGAATTTCGCGATCGAATACACGCCTCGATCCCAGTCGACAACCCGCCATGCTTGAACGATGCGCTGGTTCGCCACGAGTTCGATGTGTCGCCCGATGATATGCCCGCCGAAGATGACAAACTCGCCGCCGGCTTTGCGGCTGATCCGAGTTGCCTCGGTTCCGAGCGACATGCCGGACCGAATGGCGGCACTCAATTGCGTCACTTGGTCGAACTTCTTGCTGTCCATGAGCGCCTCATAGACACTCTGGCGGCGCGCCTTGAGCTCTACTTCCTGGTGAATCGACTCGGCCGAACGGGAAATCTCTTCCGCCGGTGATGCAATGGCCGCGGCTGGCGCCAGGGCCAGGCCGCCGATGGCAACGGCAACGTCCCTGAACGCCTGGCGTCGCGTCGTAGCATGGGTTCGTGTCGTCATAGTCGCTCTCCCCTCCTTTGGATGCATGCGTCGCGAGATCAGAGCATGTCGGTGGAGTGCGAACAAGCCCATGTTCCGCTGGCCGCGATGTCGCGGCCCTTGGCATACTGGCCCCATGGCCATCTCCCCACCGCCCGCCATTCGCACGGGTCGCGCGAGTGATGCCGCCGCGATTCGCGATCTCTACGTCACGGTCGCCCGCGATTCCGGGAGCCTCGCGCGCGGTGCGGACGAGATGACCGATGACTATGTGAACGCATTCATTGCGCGGAGCCTCGCGGACGGAGTGCTGCTCGTGGCAGAAATCCCGGGATGCTCGGGCATCGCTGGCGAGCTGCACGCGTATTGCAACGGTCTCAGGCGCTTCAGCCATGTCCTTGGCAGCCTCACGGTCGCCGTGCATCCTGACGCTCAAGGACAAGGCATCGGGCGGCGTCTCTTCGAGTCCATGCTTGCGGAGGTGCTCGCCAAACGTCCGGCGATTACTCGCATCGAGCTCATCACTTCCGAGAGCAACGTGCGGGCACGCAAGCTCTACGAATCGCTCGGCTTTCGCGCAGAGGGCCGCTTCGAAGGCGGAATCTTGAGCCCACAAGGCATTCTGGAAACGGACATACCCATGGCATGGCTCAGGAGGCCACATGCTTGAATTACGACCCACCTGCGAGAATTGCAACAAGGCGCTGCCCCCCGCTTCGTTGGAGGCGCGCATCTGCAGCTACGAATGCACGTTTTGCGCGCCGTGCGTCGATCATGTGCTCGACAATGTGTGCCCGAATTGTGGCGGTGGTTTCGTCGCACGACCCATCCGGCCGTCGAGAAACTGGAAAGGCGACAATTTCCTCGGCAAGGATCCGGCGAGCACACGCATCAGGCACAAGCCCGTTGACCAGCGAGCGCACGCGCAATTCTCCGCCGCTATCCGAACCCTTCTTCCGCACGACCGCTAGGACTTCTGTCGCCCGACAGAAAGGCCGCCCATGCTTCGCGTCTTCCTCGTCTCAGCCCTTCTTCTGATCGCGACTACTCCGGCGTTCAGCCACGGCGCGCGGCCAATTGCGGTGCGCGTCAACGGCATTGAACTGCATTACATCGAGCAGGGACAGGGCGAGCCCGTGATACTTCTTCATGGTGGTATCGGCGACTACAGCTCGTGGGGGCCACAGGTGGGGCCGTTCTCCGAGCACTACCGCGTCATCTCATACAGCCGGCGCTATAGCTATCCGAACACGAACCCGGTGGTCGTGCCGAATGATTCGGCCTTGGTGGATGCAGATGATCTGGCCGCGCTCATTCGCAGGCTCAAGCTCGGCCGCGTGCATCTCGTTGGCACGTCCGCCGGAGCATTCGCCGCGCTTGCGCTCGCCATCAAGCATCCGGAGATGGTTCGAAGCCTGGTGCTCGCGGAGCCTCCGGTTCATCAATGGGTGCGTGACCTGCCGGGAGGTGAAGCGGTCTTTCAGGATTTCCTGACGACCATCTCGAATCCCGCGGCCGACGCATTCAAGAATGCAGACACTGAACGAGCAATGAGGCTATTTGTGGACGGGATGTCGGGACCAGGATCGTTCGACAAGCTCGCGCCCGAGCGTGCCGCCGTCGTCATGCGCAATGCCCCGGCCATGAAGGCGCTGCTGCTCTCCACAGAGCCCTTCCCGAACCTATCGAAAGACAAGGCAAGGCGGCTGAAGATACCGACGCTGGTGGTGACCAGCGAACACGCCATCAAGATTCACAGGCTCGTGGACGAGGAAATCGTGCGGGTCCTGCCACTGGCCGAAGCGCTGACGATCCCGAATGCGGGGCACAGCTCGGCGCGCGATAATCCGGCGGCATTCAACGCAGCCGTGCTCAAGTTCCTGCGAGCACATTAGGTACCCACCATGCGCACGATTCTCATTGCTGTCTCAATCATTCTCTCGTGTCCGCTCGCCGTGGGCGCCGATGCCACGCCCGAGACGCAGATCATGCTCGTCGGCACGTTCCACATGGCGAACCCCGGCGCGGACCTGCACAACGTCAAGGTCGACGACATGCTCGCCCCGCAACGACAGAACGAGATTGAAGCGGTCGCCAGCGCCCTCGCCCGCTTCAAGCCGACCCGCGTCGGCGTCGAATGGCCGGCGGATGTCGTGAATGAACGGTATGCGAAGTTTCTCGCCGGTACTTTGCCGCCGTCTCATAACGAAGTGGTGCAGCTTGGATTTCGGCTGGCGCGCAAGCTGAACCTGCAGCAAGTCGACGGGCTCGATGTCGACGGCGATTTTCCGTTTGATGATGTCGCCGCCTGGGCCAAGGCGCACGGTCGCGGCGCCGAGATCGATCAAGCAATGGCGGAAGGCGAAGCGCAGGTGAAAAAGCTCACCGCACTGCAGGCATCAAAGTCGGTTGGCGGCATCCTGCGCTATATGAATGAGCCGACGGAGATCGCGCTCAATCATGCCTTCTATCCACCGATGCTGACGATGGGCTCAGGTACGGAGCAACCCGGCGTCAAACTGGTGTCGGCCTGGTACCAGCGCAATCTCGCCATCTGCGCACGGCTGCTGCAGACCTTGAAGCCCGGCGATCACGCCGTCGTGTTCTTCGGCCAGGGACACATCTATCTGCTGCGCCAGTGCTTGCGCGAGCAACCGGGAATCAAGGTCGTGAACAGTCTCGAATATCTACCCGATTCCCCGCGACAGGATGCCGGTGCAACGATCGGCGCACATTTGACCGGGGTGGCCTGCATCGATGTCCCTGCCGGCGAAAAGCGTCCGGACTTCGGCTGCTTCAATGTCGGCATCGCGCGCGGGCTGAAGTTTGACTCACAGGAAGTCTTCTGGCATTTGCGGAGCTACCCGAGCGCCGCAGCGGCAAACGCTGCGCGCAGTGCCAACGGCATTGTTGTCGAAGAAGACGGCCGCGTCTGGCTCTCCGAATTCGCGGCGCGCGACAAGCCGCCGCAGGGCGGCGAAGCGGTTGCCGTGATCGGACCGATGAAATTGCCCGCGGCAAAAAGCTACAACGCAGTGCTTTCCTATGCGGTCATGCGTCCCGGCGACAGTTCGCGGGTCCACACGCACGCAGGGCCCGAGGCGTGGTACGTAGTCGAGGGAGAACAATGCCTCGAGACGCCGGCCGGCACACTCAAACTCAAGGCCGGTGAAGGCGCCGCTGTCGAGGGGGACATTCCCATGGAACTCAACGTCACCGGATCAGCGATCCGCCATGCATTCGCGCTAGTCATCCATGACTCTGCGAGGCCGCGAGGCACGCCTTCCGATTGGAAGCCGCCCGGGAAATGCGGAGCGTGAAGCGTTACGACTCGCTGACGAACTTCGTGACGAGACACGCGTCAAGCCCTTCGATGCCCTCCTCCGAGCCGTGACCGCTTTCCTTCACGCCGCCGAACGGTGATTCGGGCACCGAGATCTGGTAGCTGTTGATGCCGATCATCCCGGCCTCGATCTGCTGACCCAGAAGATTCACGGTCCTCGATGTGCGCGAAAACGCGTAAGCCGCAAGACCGTACGGCAGCCGGTTCGCCTGCTTGATGACGTCGTCGTAGTTCGAGAACGGATTGATGATCGCGATCGGTCCGAACGGCTCCTCGTTCATGATGCGCGCGGTGTTCGGAACGTCGGACAGGACTGTGGGCTCGAAGAAATAGCCCTTGCGCGCGAGACGTCCGCCACCCGTCTGGAATTTTGCGCCGTGCTTCTTTGCGTCCGCGAGCAGCACTTCCAGCGTCGGCGCGCGCCGCTCATGCGCGAGCGGCCCCATTTGCGCGCCTTGCGCCATGCCATCGTTGACCTTGAGCGTCTTGGCGCGCGCCGTGAAGCCCTCGACAAACCTGCCGTAGATCTTTTCGTGCACGTAATAGCGCGTCGGCGATACGCATACCTGGCCGGCGTTGCGATACTTCGCGCCGACCGAGAGGTCGAGCACCTGCTCGACGTCGATGTCATCGAATACGAGCACGGGCGCGTGACCGCCGAGTTCCATCGTCGTGCGCTTCATGCCGTCGGCCGCAAGTTTCATGAGCTGCTTGCCGACGGGGATCGATCCCGTGAAGGAGATCGCACGAATCACGGGCGATGCCAGGAGGTGCGCGGACACTTCCGACGGCACGCCAAATACAACTGAGAGCACGCCGGCCGGGAGCCCGGCATCCACGAGCGCTTGCGCGACGGCAAGGGCAGAGGCCGGTGTTTCCTCTGCGGGCTTCAAAATGCACGAGCAGCCTGCGCCGAGCGCGGAACCGATCTTGCGCGCGGGATTGCCGATCGGAAAATTCCACGGCGCGAAACCGGCGACCGGTCCAACCGGCTCCTTGATGACGGTAAGGCGGGTTCCCGGCGCACGCTGCGGCAATACGCGGCCATAGGCGCGGCGGCCCTCTTCCGCGTACCAATCGAAAATGTCCGCCGACAGCGCAACCTCCCATCGGGTTTCGAACAGCGTCTTGCCCTCTTCGAGCGTTGCGATGCGGGCGATTTCCTCGGTGCGCTCGCGCATGAGATCCGCAGCGCGCCGCAAGATCTTGCCGCGTTCCGGCGGCGGTACGGCACGCCACAGCGCGAATCCCTTTTCCGCGAGCGCCAATGCGCGATCGAGATCCGCCTTTGAGGCGTGCGGCAGCTCGCCAAGCACTTCTTCGGTCGCCGGATTGATGACGGGCTGCGTGCGCCGGCCACCGCCGGACACCCATTCGCCACCGATGAAGAGCTTCAGATCGGCGTAACTCGCGGCCACTTATTTCGCCCCCGGGGGAATGCCAAAGATCCGTTCGGCATTTTTGTGGAAGATCTTCGCCTTGTCGACTTCTGGGATCTCGGCGTCGCGCAGCCACGCAACCGCTTCCATCGTTTCCTGGTACGGATAGTCGACGGCGAACATGATGTTGTCCGCGCTGATCACTTCGATGCAGAACTTGAGCGCCGGCAGCCAGTTGACGCCGCTCGTCGTGATGCAGAAGTTGCGCTTGAAATAATCGCTCGGCGCCATCTTGAGCTTCGGCCGGCGCATGTTGAACTTCTCGGCCATCCAGTCGATGCGATAGAGCCAGTACGGAATGCCCTCACCCATGTGGCCGATCACGATCTTCAGGTCCGGAAAATGGTCGAACACGCCGCTGATGATGAGCTTCAGGGCGTGTAATCCGCACTCCGCCTGGTAGCCCCAGATCGCGTGCTCGAGGTGATATTCACGATAGGGCTGCGCCATCGCCGGTGACGGCGCGCGCGGATGAATGTAGATCGGCACTTTCAGCCCCGCCGCCGCTTCCAGAATCGGCCAATACTTGCGATTGTCGAGATATTCGCCATTGGTGTGCGAATTGATCATCACGCCATTTAACTTGAGCCTCGTGATGGCGCGATCCATCTCGAGCACCGCACGCGAAGGATCCTGCGGAGCCACGGTCGCAAGACCGGCATAGCGCGTTGGATGACGGCGGATGACTGCGGCCAGCCGATCGTTGCCGAGGGCCGCGATCGCGATGGCGCGTTCCGTCTCGAGCGTCTGCACGCCGGTCGACGTCATCGCCAGCAGATGCATCGAGACGCCGCCCTGATTCATGATTCCGAGTCGTTCCTCTTCAGCGTCAAGCAGGCGCCGGCGGAGCGGATCGGTGTGCTGCATCCCGACCAGAAAATTATCCGGGTCGTATTCGGTCGCCGCATCCGCGACCTCCTTCATCGCCGCGAGTTGCTCCGGAATGGCCCAGGCCTCCTCCGTCGCGATGATGCGATACGGCTTCGGCGCCGCTTTGGATTTGACAGGCTCTCGAACCGCAACAATGCGTGGTCTTGGACGAGCCTTGACTGCCGCTTTGGGACGAGCTTTTATCTTAGCCAGATTAAGATCATTTGCCAATAAGGAATGGCTAACGCCTAATCCAAGTGAAGAAAAGGGTCCTGGCGGCAAT
>JBGPLJ010000057.1:0-14257 GCA_041486385.1 Steroidobacteraceae bacterium | reverse complement strand
CGTTGCCGTGAAGGACAAGGTGCAACGACGCGACATTGCGGTCGGCTTCCAGGACGCGAATGGCGTCGAAATTCTCAAGGGAATTGCGGCCGGTGACTCGGTCGTCGTGCTTGGTAATGATGAACTCAGCGACGGCATGTCGATCCGCATCGAAGCAACACCGGGACCGGCGACGTCGTGATTGCGTGGCTGGCGCTGCATCGGCGCTCAATTCTTTTCCTGCTGATTGTCGCCGCGCTCCTCGGCAGTGTTGCCGCGTGGCGCTTGCCTGTGGCGCTCTTTCCGAATATTGATTTTCCGCGGGTCGTCGTCGGCGTCGATGCGGGGGATCGTCCCGTTGAGCGCATGATCGCAGAAGTCACACGGCCGCTCGAGGAAGCCGTACGCGAGGTTCCCAACGTCAAGAGCATTCGCTCGACAAGCTCGCGTGGAACGGCGGATATCTCGGTGAGCTTCGCCTGGAACATCGACATGAACTCCGCGCAGCTGCAGGTCGAGTCCGCAATGAATCGAGCGGCCGCCGATTTGCCGCCGGGCACGCGTTTCACGGTGCGCCGGATGGATCCGACGATCTTTCCGGTCTATGGATTGACGTTGACCTCCGACAAGCGCGATCTCGTGGCGCTGCGCGACCTCGCTGTCTACGGTCTGCGTCCGTTGCTAGCCTCGCTCCCCGACGTCGCCCAGGTGGAAGTCCTGGGTGGGGAGACCGCGGAATATCACGTTCAAATCGATCCGATCCGTCTCGCAAGCGCCGGACTCTCAGCCCAGGATGTCGCGCAGGCGCTTGCGGCGAACAACATCGTCGCCGCCGTTGGTCGGCTCGAGGATCGTTACCGCCTCTATCTCACACTGGCCGATGGTCGCCTCGGGACTCTCGACGGCATCGCGCATACCGTCCTTAAAGCCGGACCGATCGGAGTGATTACCGTGGGTAGCGTCGCGACGGTTCGTGAGGGTGTGAGCCCGTCGTGGAGCCGCGTCACGGCGGACGGTCGAGATGCCGTGCTCATCAATATCCGTCAGTCCCGCGGAGCGAATGCGGTGTCTTTGGTTCAATCCGTGCGCGATCAGTTGGCGGCGCACGCCAGCGAAGTGCCGCGGGACGTCAAGATCGGGACTTTCTACGATCAGTCGGAACTCGTGCGCGCGGCCGCCAGCAGCGTGCTTGACGCCATCTTGATTGGCGCAGTGCTCGCGGGACTCGTCGTGCTTTTGTTCCTGCGCGATGCGCGATTGACGTTCGTCATCGCGATTGTTCTGCCGGTGGTACTCGCCATCACGAGCCTGCTGCTGCAGGTGTTTGGCCTCAGCTTCAACATCATGACTCTCGGTGGCATGGCCGCCGCAGTAGGGCTCGTAGTCGACGATGCGGTCGTGATGGTGGAGCATCTGGTGCGGCGGATGCACGAGGCGCCGGGTCAGGGGCGCACCGCCCTCCTGCCGGCAGCGCAGGAAATGCTGGCCCCGCTGCTCGGATCGTCGTGTGCGACGATTGTCATATTCGTGCCGCTCGCGTTCCTCTCGGGAGTCACCGGCAGTTTCTTCAAAGCACTGGCGCTGACAATGTCCGCGGCGCTCATCGTTTCCTTCCTGGTGGCGCTGCTCGCCGTGCCGCTGATGACGGAATGGCTGGTGGGCTCGCGCGAGCAACACGCGGAGTCGCGCGAGCATTCACTCATTGGGCGCATGCAACACGTGTACGGCCGGCTTGCGGAAGCGTCCCTGCGCGCACCTCGACGCGTGATGCTGGCTGCACTCGCTGTCGTTGCCGCCGGTGGTGTCGCTTTCTGGCAGCTGCCGTCCGGATTCATGCCCCATATGGATGAGGGCGGATTCATTCTCGACTATCGAGCGGCGCCGGGAACGTCGCTGGCGGAAACCGACCGCCTGCTTCGACAAGTCGAAACGCTCATACGCGCACTCCCCGAGGTCGTCACCTATTCGCGTCGCACCGGACTGCAACTGGGTGGCGGTCTGACGGAAGCGAACGAGGGTGATTTCTTCATCAAGCTCAAAGGGGGTCATCGCCGGGACATCGAGGCAGTCATGGCCGATCTACGTGGTCAGGTGGAGCACGGCGTGCCGGGACTTCAGATCGAGACCGTGCAGCTGATGGAGGACCTGATCGGCGACCTGACGGCGGTGCCGCAGCCCATCGAAGTCAAGATGTTCGGACCGGATCTCGACGGATTGCACCGGGAAGCACCGCTTGTCGCCGCTCGCCTCGAGAAGATTTCCGGTGTGGTCGAGGTACTCGATGGTCTCAAGATCGCGGGCGATGCGGTCGATGTGGTGGTCGACCCGGTTCGTTCCGGTGTGGAAGGTCTGGATGCCGACTCCGTCGGGCGCCAACTGAGTGTCCTCATCGGCGGCAGCAATGTCGGCGTGATCCAGGCGGGCGAGAAGTTGATCGGCATACGCCTCTGGTCTCCTCCTGAGATGCGCAGCCGGATCGAGTCGCTTGGGAACCTGCAGTTACGCACGCCGGACGGACGCATGGTTCCCGTTCGCCGCATTGCAGACATCCGCATGGTGGCCGGTCAGCCGCAGATCGTGCGCGAGGATCTCGAGCAGATGGTTGCGGTCACCGCGCGCCTCGAGGGGCGGGACCTTGGTTCGGCGATGCGCGATGTCAAGCTGGCCGTGCAGGCAATGCACCTGCCGACATCGATCCGTGTCGAATACGGCGGTCTTTACCGGGAGCAGCAAAGTTCCTTTCTGGGTCTTGCGGCAGTGTTCGCAACTGCATTGCTGCTGGTCGCGGCGCTTCTTCTTTATCTCTATGAGCTTTGGTCCGCCGTGCTGTCCATCCTGGCAACCATCGCCGTCTCGGTGTTCGCGGTATTCATCGGCCTGTGGGTGACCGGCACTGAGCTCAATGTGTCCGCGATGATGGGTCTTACGATGGTCGTCGGCATCGTTGCTGAAATTGCAGTGTTCTTCTTCGCTGAGCTCGAGGGGCACGAAGTGCACTCCGTCGAAGCTCTGCTCGCGGCCGGGACGCACCGGCTGCGGCCGATCATCATGACGTCGCTGATTGCAATCCTTGCGCTCATGCCACTCGCATTGGGCCTCGGCACCGGCGCGGAAATGCAGACTCCGCTGGCGATCGCGATCATTTCGGGTCTCGTGGCCGCGGTTCCACTCGTATTGATCCTGATGCCGGTTGTGTATCGAATGATCGGCGGCCGGAAACATGCGCCATGAAAATCCTGATCGTGGAGGATCAGATACGGCTCGCGAACTTTCTCAAGAAGGGCCTCTCCGAGCGCTCCTACACGGTCAAGTGCGTCCACAGTTGTGGCGAGGCGCGCGATGCCCTGTGCGCTTCGAGCTATGACGTTATCGTGCTCGACCTGAGCCTGCCGGACGGCGACGGCTTCGAATTGCTGCGACAATGGCGGAACGGCGGGTTCAACGAGCCGGTTCTGATCTTAAGCGCGCGCGATACAGTCCATGACCGGATCAAGGGGCTCGACCTGGGCGCCGACGACTACCTGCCGAAGCCCTTTAGCCTTGAAGAGCTTCTTGCACGCATACGCTCGCTCTTGCGGCGGCAGACCCCGGTCAAGAAGACGCTGCTCGAGCATCGCGGTCTGAAGCTCGATCTGCTCAGCCAGACGGTGCACTTGAACGGCAACGCGATCGAGCTCACGACCCGTGAATACGCGCTCCTCGAGATCTTTCTGCAGAATCCGGGGCGCATTCTGACGCGAACGCTGATTTGCGAGAAGATCTGGGAATCGCAGTACGATATCGATACGAATCTCCTCGATGTGTATATGAGCAAGTTGCGCAGCAAACTCGAACTACCGGCCGCGGAACCGTTCTTCAAGACGGTGCG
The DNA here is from genome assembly GCA_041486385.1 of Steroidobacteraceae bacterium. GTDB lineage: Bacteria > Pseudomonadota > Gammaproteobacteria > Steroidobacterales > Steroidobacteraceae > JBGPLJ01. Next base: position 10,410 of record JBGPLJ010000057.1, on the reverse strand, counting down.
TGGCGTCGGCTACAAGCTCGTATGAAATCGATCGGCGCGCGTCTCGCGCTGTGGTATGCGCTGGCTGCAACAGCATCTCTGGCGTGTCTCTCGGTGGTTGGCTACTTCATGCTGGAGAAATACCTGGTCCACGGACTGGATCTTCTCAACGCGACGGAGTTTGAACAGATCAAAGCCCATCTCGGGCGCGACTACGAGGGGCTGAGTCCGGGCGTTATCGACACTCATATTCGCGAGACCACGGAGTTTGCGTCGGTGCTGTTCTTCATCGACGTGCACTCGGCGAGCGCCGGAACGATATTCCGGTCGAGCAATCTGCACGGGCAGACCATTCCCGACGTGCCGCACGAGCGCATCTTTGACGCCTCAATGCCCGGAACGGGCGAGATCCGGGTTGAGGAATTCATCCTGGGGCCGTTCGACGTCATGGTGGCGACTCCTCTTGGTCCGGTGCGCAACGTCATGGAGGGTTACGCGGAGGTGTGCGCGGCACTGGTCGTGCTCATGCTGGGCGTCAGTGCCGCGATCGGGTTTGGTCTGAGCCGACTTGCGCTGCGGCCCGTGCGACTTATTCAGGCGACGGCGAGTCGCATCGGATCCGACAATTTGAGCGCCCGCATTCCGGTTGCCGACGTGCGCGATGAGATCTCGAATCTGGCGCGCCTCCTGAATCAGATGTTCGATCGGCTGGAGGCATCTTTTACTCAGACCCGCCGATTCACGGCGGAAGCGTCACACGAACTGAAGACGCCGTTGTCGTTGATGCGCCTGCAAGCGGAGAAAATGCTGATGGAAGGAGGGCTGACGCCGCCGCAGGAAGAGGCGGTGCAGGTCCAGCTTGAGGAAATCGAGCGGCTCAACAAGATCGTGGAAGAGCTGTTATTCCTGTCGCGGGCGGAGGCGGGCGCGATCGCCCTCGAATTGCAACAGCACGAGCCGGCGCGGTTTTTGCAGGGGTTCGCCCAGGATGCCCGCGTACTCGCCGAACACGAGGGCCTGCAGTGTATCTGCACGCATGACGGGGGGGGTCAGGCTCTTTTCGACAGCAAGCGCATTCGCCAGGTTCTTTTGAATCTCGTCACCAATGCGCTGCGAGCGTCGCCGACCGGCTCCAGGATCGAAGTGAGATCCGTGCTGGCGGGTGGCGCCTGGCGCGTGAGCGTCACCGATGATGGCCCCGGCGTCTTGCCGGAGCACCGTGAGCACATCTTTGAACGCTTCGTGCGCCTCGGTCCGGCCGCTCGTGGCGACGATCAGGGTAGCGGGCTCGGCCTGCCCATTTGTAGAAGCATCCTGCAGCTGCATCGCGGTCGAATATTCGCAGACGCAGCTCCGAACGGAAGGGGCTTGAGCGTCGTATTCGAGATTCCGCTCAGACCAGGCGGCCCAGCAGCACCAGGGATAGTGTAACGGTGATCGCGCCGCCGATGCGAGTCGCGATCTGTGCGAAAGGCATCAGTTGCATGCGATTCGCCGCGGTGAGGATTGCAACGTCACCGGTACCGCCCTGGCCGCTATGGCAGGCGTTCACGATCGCGGCCTCGATGGGATAGAGCCCTACCCAGCGTCCAACGAAGTAGCCCGTCGCGATCAGCGTCACGACTGTCGCGGCGATCGTGATGAGATTCGGCACGGCGAACGCCGACATGAGTTTTTCCCAGGGAGTTACGGCGACGCCAATGGCAAATAGCAGAGGGAATGTCACTGCAACTTGAAAGAACTTGTACACGACGAACGAACCGGCTTGCAGCTGAGGTGACACGGCGCGCGCGAGCTTCAACAGCACGGCGATGAACAGCATGGCGACCGGCGCGGGCAATCCAAAGACTGCCTTGCAGACGAGGCCGAGAAGATACAGCGAGATCGCCATGACACCCGCGGCTGCGATGTGCGACACGTCGACGTGGCCCGTTATCTCTTCCTCACGTGCGTCGAGGACGTCGTGCTCGCCGGGTTGCATGCGGCCCTCGCCGGTGAGTTCCGGATAGCGCTTGCCGACCAGGTTGAGCACGCCCGACAATAGGATCGCGGTCAGGCTTCCGAGCATCACGATCGGCAATACCTCGGCGAAGAGATCGCCTTGCTTCTGATGCAGGATGTCGGCATAACCAACCGAGAGCGGTACTGCGCCCTCGCCAACGCCACCTGCCATGATGGGAACGACCACAAAGAAGAACGTGTGGTGGACGCCGAGCCCCAACATTGTGCCAACGGCCGTTCCGACGAGTGCAGCAAGCACTGAGCCAGCAGCAAGTGGAACAAAGATCCTTGCGAAGCCGCCAATGAGTACTTTGCGATCGAGGCCCAGAATGCTTCCCACAATAATGGCAGCGATGAAGAGATAGAGAAAATTGGTCGACTTGGTGAAGTCCGAGACGGTCGCGACGATCGAGAGCGGCAGTATCTTGTAGTAGACGAGCGCTGAAGGGATGAATGTGGCAAAGATCGCGGCGCCGCCCACGTGACGAATGGCAGGTATGCGCTTGCCGATCTCAGCGCACGTGAAGCCAAAGACGGCGAGCAGTGCGATCGACATGTTGATTTCCGTCGGGAGCTTGCCGCTCACGACGAAAAACGCGATCACGCCGACCAATACTGCATACACCGGCAGCGGGATGACGCCGATGCGAAACTCCATCCATTTCCACCAGCCCTCCGGCCAGAAGCGCGTCTGCGGTGCAGACGGCGGGGTTTCGCGACTCGACGATGACGTATTCATGTTAGATCCGCTTTGGAGATTTGTATTTCGCGAAGTGGAACGTGCGCCGCACTGTATCGACTCAACCTGAAATCAGCATGAATTTAGGCGCAGCGGCTCGCTAGACGATTCCCATCCGAACTCGCGCACTCCAGTGCCAGAGCTGCGGTTCTTCGTCGAGCGCACGTTCCGCCGTCTGCCGCAGCCGATCAATGCCGAGCTCACGCTCGGTCAGCCCCCTCTTCAGCAATGTCATTACGAAACCCTGGCTGAGGAGCAATCCGACTAGACGCGCGGCGTTGCCTGTGTCGGTGTGATGCAACGTGAGCTCCCGCGTGTAGCGAAAGCATTGGCTCGAACGCATGCGCTCGAGGTGGCCCGCCTTGTCGAAGTGTCTGATGCCATTGCTCGCCTGCAGATCCTGCTCGAGGTGCCGGCCTATGCGCATGCATTCTTCGAATGCCTGGTCGGCTTCCCACGCACCGGTTGCCGGTGGCCAGTCATAGTCGAAGGCGGCGAAGATGCCTCCGGGCCTCAAGATCCGCGCCGCTTCGACAAAAGTTGCCTGTGGCTCCATCCAGTGCAGGGACTGACCGCAGGTGACGAGATCGACGCTGCGATCGCTGATACCGGTCTGATGGGATACGGCATCGCGGTACGTCACGTTTGCGGTCGTGGTAAGCATGGTTGCCTGCGCACGCATGTCGCGTGTCGGTTCGATGCCGATTACGACAGTTGCCTGGCCGGCCCAGTAGCGAGTGGACAATCCGGTGCCGCTACCCAGATCGACCACCGTCGTCAGATTTGCGCGCCCAAGATATGAGCGCAGCAGGCCGGCCAATGGGGCAGGCGGTCCGGGCCGATGACGATCATAAGCATCGGCAAAACCGGAAAATCTTTCGATGTTGGCCCTCAATTCGTTGTTCGACCCGGTCATGGCGGAGATTCCTTGCACGCGGCAATCGCCGCGGTCGTTTCAGGTTCATTTAAGGTTGGTGCGACAAGCTCGGCCCGGGTGATGCGTCAGAAAGGGGGGCGCGCTATCATGAAACAACTAAGCCGTATGTTACTCGCGGCGACGACTATTGCCGCCTGCGCCGCTTTTCCGCTGTCGGTGGTACTCGCCGACGGCAGCTCTGAAGATCCGGCGCAACCGCAGTCCGCAGCCACCCCGGCCGATCGCAATGCTTCCACGAGGAATGCCGAGAGCCCGCCTGTCGAAACGATTGTCGTCACCGGTTCGTTGATTCCGACCGAGCCGGGCGCCGTGGCGGTGCCGGTCATCAGCCTCGATTCGAAGGCCATCGAACAGAACGGCGTAGTCACGAATCCACTCGAGATTCTGCGCAAGTCCATTCCGTCGTTCGCTGGCCGCAGCAATTCGGGCACGAGCAACGCTAACAACGACAATCAGCGAACGGCGGGCGGATCGCAAGTGCAGCTGAGAAACCTGCCGACTTTGATTTTGATCAATGGCCGGCGTATGGCCAACAGCGGCATCGGCGGCATCAACGGCAAGAACTTCGTCGACGTGAATCAGATTCCCGCGGCGGCCATCGACCACATTGAAGTGCTTACCGACGGCGCTTCGTCGCTCTACGGTTCCGATGCGATCGGCGGCGTCGTCAATTTCATCCTGAAGTCCGACTACAATGGACTCGATGCCGGCGGCCGCTTCGGAACCGCCCAAGACGGCTATAGGGAGCGTTCGGCGTACCTCACGGGTGGCACGGAGTTCGGGGGCATCAACATTACCGCCACGGCGAGTATTCTGAAGACCGAGCCACTCTTGCAGAATGCGCGGTCGTTCACGAGTCCGTTGTTCGGCAAGACCTCCGCGATACCCGGCGTCGTCGCCGCGGGAGGCGTCTCGCCTGGCGCCATTCTCGCTCCTGGCGTGAACTCGCCGAGCGCGCTCAATCCCACCGGCACCGCCGCTACAGCGAACACTATTGCCGATCTGATTGCAAACGGAACCTACGTGGCGACGACACCGGCCGGCGTTTCGGCAAGCTTTGATGTGTCGCCCTTCCAGACGCTGCTCCTGCAACAGGAGCAGGACGCGTTCGTGACCAGTCTGAGGTCGAAGATGTTCGACAGTCGGATTGAAGTGTTCGGCGACGTGATGTATTCGCGCAGCAAGAGTTTTACGCAATGGCTGCCGATTGGCGTGACCGGAATCACGGTGCCGGCCGGCGCTCCATTCAATCCACTCACGGCCAACTTCACGGGCGTGACCTTCGATTACCTGCCGAGGCCGAAGCAATTCGACAACGACGTCAAGGCGGTGCGCGTAACGGCGGGGCTGCGTGGTGAATTCTTCAGTGATTGGAGTTGGGAGACCGGGATTGCCTACGGTCAAAGCGAGCTCGAGCAGCTGCAATCGAATGTGATCTTCAAGCCCAACATCGCGCGCGCCATCGCCGGCGGATTCGACGTGGCCGGCAACGCGGTGACCGGTGGGGTATACAGCAAGGTGTACGGCAATTTCTCCGTGGCCAACCCGCTCGTTCTGCAGCCGGCGCTCGATCCTTTCGCGCGGGCGGGCGGAGTCAATCCCGCTGCCCTTGAGAATCTCTATGGTGTGGAGCAGATCAATGCACGCAGCCAGCTCGAATCGATCGATGCCAAGGTCGTCGGGAAGGTATTCGAGTTGCCTGCCGGCAACGTCGGTCTCGCGGTGGGCGCAAGCGCGCGCCGGGAGACTTTGTCCGGCCACACGGATGCCAACGGCCGCGTCACCGACCCGGCCACCGGTTTGACGACCGGCAATAGTCAGCTATGGCAGGGGGGCACTTTCGCTGACCCATTCAAGAAGCATCGCGACATTTCAGCATTGTTCGTGGAGACACGTCTGCCCGTGACCAGCGCCAGCTGGAACGTGCCGGGATTCCATGCGTTTGATCTCACGGCGGCCCTGCGAGCGGAAAAATACAGCGATGCAGGACGCTCAACTGTTCCCAAATTCGGATTCCGCTGGGAACCTCTCAACAAACAGTTCACGCTGCACGGCGACTACTCGGAATCGTTCAGTGCGCCAAGTCTATACGCGGAGTACGGACCGACAGATACTCGCCAGGTCGGGGCAGGTGTCATTCAAGGCGTCTTCGGCGCCAACTACACCGGCATGCCATTCAACGGCGAGGACGGCAACAATCCGGACCTGAAGCCGGCAACCTCGTCCTCACGCAGCATCGGGATCACGTTCCATCCGGAGTTCGCCCACGGTCTCACGGTGTCGGCTGATTTCTCGTCGATCAGCCTGCACGGATTCGCCGGAGGTCTTGGCTTCAACAACATCCTGCTCAGCATCAATGCGCTGGGCTCGGCGTCGCCGTACTTCAGCAATCTCGCCGTCGACAATTTTCCGGGTAGCCCAGGAGCTACGCAGCCATTCACGCAGCCTGGAGACTTGAAAGCGTTTCTCACGAGTACAGTGACCGGCAACGGGGACCCGGTGCAGGCGAACCGCTTGTACCTGATTGATCAGTTCAGGAATCTCGCGACGCTCATCGAACATTCCTACATCGTCAACGTCGAGTACGTAGTCTCATCGGAGACTTACGGCACGCTCACATTTTCAACGGCCGGCGCAATCTTCGCCAAGTTCAACTTCCAGGACCTGCCCGGTCACGCATTCATCGAGTACGCCGGTCACACCAATAATGCCGGCGCCAGCGGTGGCTTTGGCGGCACGCTGCCGAAGTACCGCTTCTTTACGACTTTCGACTGGGCCTATCGCAGCGTCGACCTGACGCTGAGCAACACCTACGTATCGGCGACAACCGATACCGGCGTGAACGGCACGTCCACGCCGCCGATCGCCGTGGCCCGCTATGTGGCATGGGATTTTCGCGCGGCGTATGACTGGAAGCTCGAGTCATCGGCGAGCGGCCGCGCGGTGACCTTTGCCCTGGGTATCAACAATTTCACGAACCAAATGCCGCCGCTAGCGCCGCGCGCGTTTCTCGACAACAACGCCGACGTAGCCACGTTCTCGCCGATCGGGCGCCTGATTTACGGTAGCGTCGCAGTCAAGTTCTAACGTTACTGGTACTCAACATCGAAAACCTGAAGATGGGGGAAACAGCCAATGCAATTCCACAAGGAACTGATTTCGACCGCAATCGGCAACGCCATGCATAGAAAGGCGATCTGGGCCGTATTGCTCGCATGCCTCGCGGCGCCGGCGTTCGCAGTCGACTCCCTGGGCAAGGCGGCAGACAACGCCATCTATGCACAAAAGCTCGTGAACGAGGTCATGGCAAAACATCCGGAGCTCGCTGTGGTCGGGATGCATGCGGCAGCTCCGGGGGCCAAGGATTCGAAGATGATCGCCTCGAACCTCGACCGCATCGGCAAGGTGGACGATGAGGACGACCTGGCTGTGTCCAACGAACACAAGACCATTCTCGCGCCTAACATGAAAGACCCGGCGAAATTCGAAGTTGCCGTGCCATTGAAGGATGCATCAGGCAAAGTGATTGGCTCATTGAGCGCGGTCTTCAAATACAAGGCTGGCGACGATGAGCTGAAGATGCATGCCGCAGCGCTCGCGATTAGAGACGCGCTTGCGAAGAAGATCCCGAATGCGGGCGCGTTGTTCGACAAGACAAAGTAGCGCATCAAGATCGCAGCTGGTGCTGAAAGCGCTCTTTCCTCACTTCACTAGCGACGGAGTTCTGCATGGTGCTCAGGAATAGTCACGCGCGGCGTGTGGGCGCCGCACTGGCTTTGCTCGCGTCGCTCCCCGTTCTGGCGGTCAACGCGCACGCAGCTGCCGCCGAAGAGGTCATGAAGGCGGGTGCGACAATCGAAATTCAGAACTCCACGGGGAAATTTGATTTCCTCAGAATCGACGCTCAGCGTCGTCGACTGCTCGCCGCGCACGAGAACGATGGCACCTGGGATGTCTTCGACCTCAACAAGGGTCGCCTCGTCACCCGACTCAAGGTCGGCGGCGCCGTCGATACGGCACTCGATCCGACGACGGGGCAATACTTCGTCAGCGTTCAGGAGGCGCAGCGCGTTGCTGTGGTCGACGCAAAATCACTCAAGGAGGTAAAGTCGATCCCGATGGCGGGACCCACGGATGCGATTTTATTCGAGCCCAAAAACCAGCGGGTCTATGTCACACACGATAACGGTGAACATGTCTGGGTCATCGATCCCAAGGCTGCGAAGATTGTAGGCGCGATCGATATTCCCGGTGCGCCCGAATATATGGTTTGCGACGCCGCGACGAATCGCATCTATCTCAATATCAAGACGACCGACGAACTCGTGGCCATCGATCCCGGCAGTAACAAGTTGGTGAGTCGCTGGCCCACCGCGCCGGCCATCAAGCCACATGGCCTCGCGTTGGATGCACAGCGACAACGCCTGTTCGTCTCTGGCGCGAACGGCAAACTGGTTGCGATCGACACGATGACGGGCAAGATCACCTCTTCGGTTGATATCACAGAAAAGGTCGACCAGATCGCGTTCGATCCCGGCAAGCACCAGATCTATTGCACGGGACCCGACTGGATGTCCGTCGTCGATGCGGCATCTGACCAGCTGAAATTCATTGGTAACGTCAGGACCGCGCCGACGGCCAAGAATGTTGCGGTCGACCCGCGAACTCACGCGGTGTGGACAACCTACACGGACGGCAAGAGTTCCTACGCCAGGTCGTGGTTGCCAAAGTAGTGCCGCATATGATTTACGTTACGCCGGCGCTCTCGATTCAGGATTCGAAGGCTTTGCGGCGCAGGAGTTCTTCGATTCGCGCGCGATGAGCGGCTTCCCAGCTTGCCAATGACTCGAGAGTGTCTTTGGCGGCGCGTGCTTGCGCAGCGGCCAGCACGCGGTCGGGTTCTGCGAACGGGATCACGACGATGCCTTCCTCATCCGCGACGACTACATCGACTGGCGTGACATTGACGCCGCCCCACGTCAGGCGTTGAGTCAAAGTGCCTACCGCGTCCTTCGCTCCGGCGATCGGAACCACTCCTCGAGCAAAGACCGGGAAAGCCTGGGCTCGAACCTCGGCGAGATCACGAATTGCGCCGTCAAGTACGAACCCTGCGATCCGATTCTCTTGTGCCACCGCGCACACGTCCCGCCCGGAAGCGCGAATTTCATATCGCCTGACTCGACAAGGATGATCGATCCTGGCGGGGCGCGATAAGTCGCTGCGTATGGCATGAGGTTGTCACCCCGCGCGCAGCGAACGGTATACGCTGGTCCAGCGATTCGCGGTGTACCTGGCCACATCGGTCGGATCCCAAAATGCATCACCTCGCTGCGCGTCAAGTGGTCGGCGAGCGCCGTGGGAGAGAAGTCAGGGAAGGCGTCGCAATTCACTATCCGAATCTCCTGTCCGCGTGCCATCAGCAGGGCGAATCCGACGTTGGTCAGCGCATAGCAGGGGAGCACGCGGACATAGAAGAATTGCACCGTCGTTGCTCGAAATATATACAGGCTGCACTTACCGGCATTTACACTGCATGCGCACGACTACCCGCGGTCTTGTTGACTGCGGATCCCGGACGGGCAAGAGCGTTGTAGCCGGTGTCCGGGAGACCAAGGTCAGACCAAAATGGAGATCCCTCATGAGTTGTAAGATGAATCTGGTCGGAGTGTGCGTGCTCGCCTTGGCGGTATGTTCTGCCGCACGTGCTGCCGAATGGGTGCAGACCTGGGGTGCTGCTCCGTTGCCACCCTCGCCGGCAATGGGTCCGTTTCCCGCGACGCCCGTTTTCGTCAACCAGACCATCCGCCAGACGATTCGAGTGAATGCCGGTGGGTCGCGGCTGCGGCTGCGCCTCACCAACGAATACGGCACGAAGCCGCTGGCGATAGGCGCGGTGCGCGTGGCGCTCGCGGACGCAGTTGGCAACATCCGGCCGGGCACGGAGCGGCAGGTGCTGTTCTCGGGCAAGCCGACCGCCTCGGTGCCTGCGGGTTCGCCGTACTTGAGCGATCCGATTGAACTGCCGGTGACCGCGCTATCCAGTCTGTCGATCAGCATATTCGTGCCGGAAGACACCGGAGCGTGCACATGCCACGCGACCGGAATGCAGAACGCATTCGTGTCGGAAGCGGGTGACTTCACCGCTAAACCCTTCACACCCGCAAGCTCGATGCAGTTTCGCGCGTTCCTCTCCGGCGTTGACATCGAGGTGGCGCACGCGGGGCGCGCCGTCGTTGTGCTGGGCGATTCCATTTCGGACGGAGTCGGTTCGACTGTCGATGCGAATCAACGCTGGCCGGATCTTCTCGCGAACCGTCTGAACGCGAAGCGCGGAAGAGACTGGGGCGTCGTGAACATGGGCATCAGCGGCAATCGCGTACTGGGCGATGGAGCAGGCGAGAGCGCCCTCGCCAGGTTCGACCGGGACGTGCTGTCGACTGCGGGCGTGAAGACGGTGATTCTCTTCGAGGGCGTCAACGACCTCGGCGTTTCGTACGGACACGTCGAAGGCCCGCTGGCGGAGCTGTTCAAATCCCTCGCGTCGGGAAGGAAGGCGACGGCCGAGTCGCTGATCGCCGGCTACCGGCAGCTGATCGCGCGTGCGCACGCCAGGGGCCTGAAGGTGCTGGCGGCGACGATCACGCCCTATGGTGGCGCCTTCTATTACTCGGAGGAGGGCGAGGCCGTGAGACAGGCGATCAACACCTGGATCCGAACGGGGGGCGAAGTGGACGGGGTGCTGGATTTTGACGCT
>JBGPLJ010000056.1:0-14386 GCA_041486385.1 Steroidobacteraceae bacterium | reverse complement strand
GGGCAAGACGACGACCGTTGAAGTCATGGAAGGTATCTCGCCGCAGACCTCCGGTCTCGCCCTGTACAAAGGGGAGCCGATCGGCGCGCGGTTCCGGCAGGAGGCGGGAATCCAGCTGCAGAAGACAGCCTTGCAGGATTTCCTGACCGTGCGCGAGACGCTGAACATGTTCCGGCGTCTCTACGACCGGGGCGTCGATGTCGATGAAATCATTCGCGTGTGCGCGCTCGAGCAGATTGCCGACCGCAACAATCGCAAGATCTCCGGGGGTCAGCAACAGAGGCTGCTGCTCGGTATCGCGCTCGCCAATGACCCGGAGGTGCTGTTCCTCGATGAGCCCACCACCGGCCTCGATCCGCAGGCGCGCAGGAATTTCTGGGATCTGGTCAAGTCCATCAAGGCCCGCGGCAAGACAATCGTGCTGACAACGCACTACATGGAGGAGGCCTACTATCTCTGCGATCGAGTCGCAATCATGGATCACGGACGTATCATCTCCGAGGGCTCGCCGCAGCAACTCCTCGAAGAACACTTCTCCGACGTCATCCTCGAGCTGCCCGCCGCCGATTTTCAGATCGATCGCTCGCAGCTGCCGTTTCAGATTCTCGATGCGCGCGGCAACATCGAAATCTCAACCGCGAATGTCGAGGGGACATTGACGCAGCTCATGGGGCTGCACGTGCCGCTCGGGAATCTGCGCATCCGTCCGCGCAATCTGGAGGATCTCTTTCTCGAGCTGACCGGCCGGGAGTTGCGCGCATGATCAGACGCATGCTCGCCGTTTTCTACGCGCGCAACCTTGAATTCCTGCGCGACCGCGGCACGGTGATCTGGAATTTTCTGCTGCCGCTGCTCCTCGTCGTCGGCATGGGACTCGTGTTCGGTGGCGGTGCACGACCGCTCTTCGAGGTTGGCGTGCTGCATGCGGGCAAGGACATCGACCTGAAGGCGCACCCGTTCCTGACAACGCGCTACGTCAAATTCTTCACGGTCACCGACGAGGCGGCCGCGGTGCGAAAGGTCGCGCGCCATCAAATCGACCTGCTCCTCGATCTCAGGACCACGCCGCGCTACTGGGTCAACTCGGATTCGCCCCAGGGCTACATGATCGAGCGCCTTCTCAAGCAGACCGACTCGGCGATACCGCGAGTTGCGGTCACGGGTGAGGCCGTGCGCTATGTCGATTGGCTCCTCCCGGGCGTGATCGGCATGAACATGATGTTCAACTGCCTCTTCGGGGTCGGTTATGTGGTCGTCCGCTACCGCAAGTCAGGCTTTCTGCGGCGCTTGAGCGCAACGCCGCTCCAGGCAATCGAGTTCATCAGTGCCCAGGTGCTGTCACGCCTTGTGCTTACGATGTCGGTGACAGTCATGATCTTCGTGCTCGCGAGTTATTTCGCACACTCACACGTGCAAGGCAGCTATCTGCTGCTCGCGGCCGTCGCGGTACTCGGCGCCATATCCATGATTTCGCTAAGCCTCTTTGTCGTCGCCCGGTTCACGAGCGATGAGCTTGCGGCGGGCGTTCTCAATGCGCTGACCTGGCCCATGATGATGCTGTCGGGCGTTTTCTATTCGCTCGAGTCCGCGCCGCACTGGCTGCAGATGGCCGCCAAGGTATTTCCGCTCACGCAGATGCTCGATGCGGCGCGCTCGATCATGATCGATGGTGCGGGTCTTGCGCAGATTGCGACGCCTGTGGCCTATCTCGTGGGCACGAGCGTCGTGTTTCTGGCGCTTGGAGCCTGGACGTTCAAGTGGCGCGTGGACTGACGCGCCGCAAGCGAGACGCCCGTCAGGCGGCGAGCGACGGCAGTGCGGGCCCCAGGGGCGGCAAAGGGCAATGGATGGTCGCGCAAATAGCCCGCAGCAACTCCGCTTCGGCCGTCGTGAGCTGATTGTCGAGCGCGATTGTCTTGACGAGCGCCTCAACCAGTGCCTCCTTGCCGGCAGGCACGAGCTGATCGAGGCGTGCGAGCGCTGCGTCGAACGCGCCGGCCCAATCGACAATCGCGCCGTATTCCGGGCGTTCACGCGGCAGCAGTTGACTCATGCCGAGTTCATAGGCTTGACGCGCGGTCAACGCGTCGTCGTTGCCTTGTTCCGCCACGATGGAGAAGACGACCTGCAGGTCGGAGGTGACATCGCTTAGTTTCAGGTCCCGTGTCGCTGTCGCGTTCGCCGGCGCGTCGGCGAGCCCCTGTTGCACGAGCTTCGAGAGCGCGTACTCATAGACGGTAACCTTGCCATCGACGCGCACAAGACGATTGATGCCCGCCAGTATGCGGACGCGATCTGCGCCGGAAAGCCTGCGCAATGCAGGCACTAGACGCATCAACAGCGGCAGTCGGAGCATAGCGTGCAGCTGCGAAATGCGATCGTACTGGGACGCGGCGATCTCGGCGTGGCGCGCGCCGAAGTCTTTTTCCAGTGCCTCGAGCTGCAGCTTGCGCACAGCGGGATCCGCGTCGAGCAGCAGGCACCAAAGAACACCCACAGCGCGCGCCACGTCATCCACCTTCGCGATGATGTCCTCCGGCAGCGATTCGCGAATGCGCCGGGCGAGTTCGACATGCTCGGTGCTGGGCTTGCCGACCATCTGGGCGATCCCGCCGGCTGGCACGGTGAACCGGGCAGGGCCCTGGGCTCCGGCGAATGCGGTTGCATCCGACTCATTGCGCTCGCTATCAGCCGCGTCGGCAGTGAGCTGCTGAGTCTGGATCTTGGCGCGAACCTCAGCGAACTCCCGCTCGCTGAAGCTCGGATCGAGGACACGGATGCGTTCAATGAGCGGCGGATGCGTGGCGAACGCCCGATCGAAGCCGCTGGCAAACAGCATGTGCGCGACTTCCTCGGCGCCCTGTGATTGCAAGCGCGAGCCCTCATCAAGCGCGCCAATCTTGACGAGCGCGTTGCGCAATCCCTGCGTGTCGCGGGTGAACTGCACGGAGGATGCATCGGCGACGGCTTCGCATTGGCGCGAGACGGCGGCCTGGATCATGCGGCCGAGAAAGATGCCGACGTATCCAAGAATCATGACGGCGAGGCCCGCCAGGACGAGCACGCCGCCCTTCTTGCCCTCGCCCCGCGCCGAGCCGCGCATCACGAACTGGCCGATGTAGCCGATGACGACGAGACCGAACAGCAGGCCCATCAGGCGAATGTTGACGCGCATGTCGCCGTTCAGGATATGGCTGAATTCGTGGCCGATGACGCCCTGCAGTTCGTCGCGGTTCAACCGATCGAGCGCGCCACGCGTAACCGTGATGGCAGCGTCGGTCGTCGCGTGGCCGGCCGCAAAGGCGTTGATCCCGGGCTCGTTTTCGAGCACGTAGATCGCTGGAATGGGGACGCCGGAGGCAATCGACATCTCTTCGACGACGTTCCACAAGCGCCTGCGCACGGGATCACGCGTGTCGTGCTGCACGCGATCCGCGCCGAGCTGCTGCGCGACCGAGCTGCCGCCCGCATTCAGCTGCGACGTGCGATAGGCGGTGCCCAGCAAGATGACGCCCAGCACCACGAGCCCGGTCCAGATCCAGAGGCTCGGAGCTGCCATTGAATCCTGGAAGGAGCCGCTGACTTCCCGGTGGTTTCCGGCGAGCATCGAGAACACGACCATCACGATCGCATCCACCGACACGACGACAGCGATGACGGCTGCGATGAACAGCCAGATCAAACGCCGCGCGCGCGCACGGGCGGCTGCCTGAGCGGCAAAGAAGTTCATCGATCGGGTCAGCTGAAGCTGACCTTCGGCGCAGTCCGCATCTCAGGCTTTTCAATATCGAGCGGCTGCCCGGGCTGAAAGCCGAACATGCCGGCGAGGACGCTGTTCGGGAAGACCTCGCGCGTGTTGTTGTAGCCGAGCACGGCATCGTTGTACGCCTGCCGCGAGAACGCGACCTTGTTCTCGGTGCTGGTGAGTTCTTCGGAGAGCTGCATCATCGTCTGATTGGCCTTGAGGTCGGGATACGCCTCCGCAACGGCAAACAGCCGCCCCAATGCGCCGGTGAGCGCGGTGTCCGCGCCGCCGAGCGTCTGAATCGCGCTCGCATTAGCGGGATTGGCGGAAGCCGCCTTCAGTCCGTTCGACGCCGAATTGCGGGCCGCAATCACCGCCTCGAGCGTTTCGCGTTCGTGCTTGATGTAGCCCTTCGCGACCTCCACCAGATTCGGGATCAGGTCATAGCGGCGTGTCAGCTGCACGTCGATCTGTGCGAAGGCGTTCTTGAATCCGTTGCGCGCCGTGACCAGCCGGTTGTAGATACCGACCAGGAACAACACGAACAGCACGATCAGGGCAAGTAAGATCCAAAAAGCCATGCTTTCTCTCCTGCTCAAGTCACGAAGGCTGCGGGATAGTGGGGGACGATTCCGCGGTAATCAATGGTGCCGGCCACCGCCCTGGCCTGAACCGTGCGACGAGTCGTGTGTGCTAAACCATGTATAGTCATGAGCTTACGAAAGTTTCTTAAGGTGATCCCCAGTCAATCCAGCTGCGATAGAGCATGCGCGCTGCGACGAGTCCCAGAAAGAGCCCGAAGGCGATGGCCAGTGCGCGGTGTGAAAGCGAGTGCGCAATGCGGGCCCCGACCGGAGCAAAGAGCATCGCTGCCGGTGCAATCAGCGCGAGCCCCGGCAGACTGACATACCCGACCGTTCCCCACGGTGTGGCGGCGACCGGATGCGCCGCGAGAAATGCCAGAGTGCCGGGAAGACTGATGAACAGGCCAAACAACGCGGCCGTTCCCACGGCACGGTGAATGGGCTGGCCGTAAAGGCTCATGATCGGGACACTGACCGTGCCGCCGCCGATGCCCATCAGCGCGGACAGGGTGCCGATCGAAAACGGCACGGGCGCCCCTCTCCAGCCATGGGGCACCCGTGTGGCCACAGCTCGATCGCCGAACGGCAGCATCATCTTGAGGGCAACCAAGAGTGCGACGCTGCCAAACACAACCGTCAACACGGCGCTCCGCACATGACTCGCGACGACAGCGCCGAGCAGCGCGCCGGCCACGAGCGGCAAGGCCCAGCTGCGTGCCAGTTCACGATCGACCGAGCCTCTGCGAGCGTGCGCGCGCGCCGACGAGATCGAGGTCGGGATAATGGTTGCGAGCGATGTCGCAATCGCGATGTGCATGCGGACTTCCGCGTCGATCCCGAGCACCGCGAACGCGTATTCGAGGAACGGCACGATCACTATGCCGCCGCCGACGCCGAGGAGCCCCGCCAGGACTCCACCGACGGCGCCGGTGGCGAGCATCGCAGCCGCTAGCGGTAACCAGTCACTCACGCGCATCGCCGTGCCGGTCTCTGCAAGCCGGCCGTCCTTCAGGCCTGCGCCACTTCCAGCAAGGCCTGCTCGAGGAGCGTGAGGCCTTCCTTGACGATGGCATCCGGCGCGGTGAGCGGCACCAGCAGGCGAATCACATTGCTGCGGACCCCGCATGAAAGGATGATCAATCCACGGCGCGCGGCCGCTTGTACGAGCGCTTTGGTCAGCGTCGCGTCCGGCCGCGAGGCGTCGCCATCCTTGACGAGTTCCATCGCGACCATGGCTCCCAGGCCGCGAATGTCTCCTATGCACCGCAGATGATTGCGATCGCGGATCCCGGCGAGGGATTTGCGCATAAATTCGCCGATGGTGTTGGCGCGGTCGCAGAGCTTCTCATCCTCGATGACATCCATGGCGGCAAGACCGGCGGCGCACGCGATCGGCGATCCGGCGTAGGTGCCGCCGAGACCACCGGGAGCGGGCGCGTCCATGATCGCCGCCTTGCCGCACACTGCGGATAGCGGAAAACCGCCCGCGATGCTCTTGGCAAGCGTCATCAGATCCGGCTCGACGCCGCTGTGCTCGATGGCGAACATCTTCCCGGTGCGCGCAAACCCGGATTGAATTTCATCGGCGATCATCACGATCCCGTGCTTGTCGCAGATCTCCCGCAGGCTCCGCATGAATTCAAACGGCGCGATATAGAAGCCGCCCTCGCCCTGCACCGGCTCGATGATGATTGCAGCGACACGCGACGGCTCGACATCCGAATGAAACAATTCCTCGAGGGCAGCGAGCGATTCCGCGACGCTGACTCCGTGATAGGCCACGGGAAACGGCACGTGGTACACGTCGGCGGGAAACGGACCAAAGCCGACTTTGTACGGAACGACCTTGCCGGTAAGGCCCATGGCAAGCAGGGTGCGGCCGTGGAACGCGCCGCCGAAGGAAATGACCGCGGCTCGCTTGGTGTGAACACGCGCGATCTTCACGGCGTTCTCGACCGCTTCCGCGCCGGTCGAAAGGAATATCGTCTTCTTCGGCGTTGGTCCAGGCGCCAGGCGATTGATGCGATCGGCGAGCCTGACGTACACCTCGTACTGCGTCACCTGAAAGCAGGTGTGCGAAAAGAGCTTCAGCTGATCTTCGACGGCTTTGCGAATTCGCGGATGCACATGACCGGTATTGAGCACGGCGATGCCGGCCGCGAAGTCGACGTAGCGCTTGCCGTCCACGTCCCACATCTCAGCATTCGCGGCGCGCTGCGTGAACACCGGCAGCATGTTGGAAACACCGCGTGGGACCGCACTTTCGCGCAGCTTCTGCAATTCGGCATTGGTGGTCATAAAGTCTGCTTCTTTGTCAGGAGTAGTTCGGCACACCCGCGGGGCGCCATCATATCGCTTGGCACCCGGGCTTCAGTAGCCGAGCGCCAGATCGACCGTGTTCTTGAGCGCGTTCGAGGCGCGATAACGCTCGAGGTTGTCGAGAAAAAGAGCCGCCGCGCGCTCAGTCATGCGCGTCTGCGCCCTGCCCGAACAATGCGAAGTCACGATGATGTTCGGTGTCGTCCAGATCGGATCGGCGGGTGGCAGAGGCTCCGGATCGGTCACATCGAGGAATGCGCCGGCAATCGCTCCGCGCGTGACCGCGTCGATCAGTGCGGCCTGGTCGATGAGACCGCCGCGCGCGATATTCACGAGCCACGCCGTCGGCTTCATGCGCGCGAGCTCGTCCGCCCCGATCATGTGTCGCGTCTCGGCCGTGAGCGCCGCCGCGAGGATGACCCAATCGAACTGCGGCAAGCGCGCCTGCCAGTCGTTCGGACCGAGCACGGTGGCTTCACCGGCGTAGGGACGGCGCCTGACGCCAACCACTTCCGCGCCAAAGGCGCGCAGACGATCCGCAAGCAGACGGCCGATATGGCCGAGACCGATGATCAGCACGCGTGACTCGAAGAGCTCGAGGACGCCCGGCGCGTGCTTCACCCACTCGCGGCGGTCCTGCGAACGCACGATCGCAGGCAGATTCTTGGCCGCAGCCAGCATGCCCATCACCGCGAATTCGGCGACGGGAATGGCATTGATGCCAGCGCCGTTGGTGAGCAGGATGCCGCGCTCGCGCAGTTCGCTGAGTGGAAACTCCTCAACCCCGGCGAAGGAAGTGGTAACCCAGCGCAACGCCGCGCCCGCCTGCACTGCGCTCCGGATCGCCTTCGCGGGAAAAATGTCCAGCCATGCGATCTGCGCGCCTTCGACCGCCGTCAGCGCTGAAGCGGCGTCGGAATACCACGCGGCGGTTGCATCGACGGGCAGATGCCGCTCGACGAAGCGGCGGGTCCGTTCGGGAAGCACTATTTTCATTGCGTGCTATTTTATGCGGATTCTATGTCGCAATCGAAACAACGACTCTCGACCGGACGACCGACGGTGGTCCTGACCGATCATCCCTGGCCCGATGTCGGCATCGAGCAATCGATCCTCGCGGCTGCCGGCTATGAGCTCGTAGCCGGCCCATCGGCAACCTCGACCTCCACACAGGTTGAAGCGATGATCGCCTCTCACGACCCCGTTGGCATCATGACCTGCTGGGCGCAGGTATCCGCCGCTGCGATTCAGCGCTCAACGTCGCTGCGAATCGTCGCGCGCATGGGGGTGGGCCTCGACAACATCGCGGTCGAGGCGGCGACGGCGCGCGGCGCCTGGGTAACCAATGTTCCCGACTATTGCATCGAAGAGGTGTCGGATCACGTGCTGGCTCTGCTCCTCAATGCATGGCGCGGCATCACGAATTTCGACCGCGAGGTGAAAGCCGGGCGCTGGAATCCGGCGTCAGCGCGCCTCAAGCGCGCGTCGGAGCGCACGGTTGGCATCATCGGCTACGGACGCATCGGCAGCGCGAGTGCGCGCAAGCTTGCCATGGGCTTGCGCAGCCGCGTCCTCGTCACGAGCCCGACCTTGCTGGCGTCAGGCCTGGCAGGACGCGAGATCGCGAGCGGTGTCTGGGCCTGCGACCTTGATGAGATCCAGCGGGCAGCCGATGCGATTGTGCTGCACGCGCCATTGACCCAGGCCACACGGCAACTCGTCGACGCGCGCTTTCTGAGCGCCTGCCAGCGGCAACCGCTCATCGTCAATGTCAGTCGCGGAGGCCTGATCGACAGCGCCGCACTCCTCGCTGCGCTCGAGCGAGGGCAAGTAAGCGGCGCGGCCCTTGATGTCGTCGAAGGTGAGCCATCGCCGTCCCCCGCTCTCGTCAACCGGCTGGACGTAACGGTCACGCCGCACATCGCATTCTCATCGGATGCGTCGATCGCGGCCCTGTGTCGCAGCGCCGCCGACGATGTTGTGCGCGCGCTGCGCGGCGAGGTTCCGCGCAATCCCTGCAATTCGCCGTCAATCGCCCCCAAGTGACTGGTCGCGGCTAGGGTCGAAGACCGGCCCCGCGCAAAATTTCAGGAATGTGGTGTTCCCAACCGAGTGCCATGACGTGAATGCCTGCGCAAAGCGGCCTGACACTCGTGATGATTCGCTGCGCAATGGCGAGCCCCGTGGCGACTTCACGGTCGGTGCCGGACACCGCCTGCATTTCGGCAAGCAGGCTTTCGGGCACGACGATTCCAGGAACATTCGTGTTGAGCCACGTTGCCATCTTGATGGACTTCAGAGGAATGATGCCCGCGAGGAGCGCGACGCCATCGGGCTTCACCGCGTCGAGAAAGCGCTCGAGCACTGCGGGGTCGTAGATCGCCTGTGTCTGCAGAAACACGGCGCCCGCGTCGATCTTGCGTCGCGAGTTCTCCGTTTCATCGGCGAAGTTCCTGGCCGCTGGATTGACCGTCGCACCCAGCACGAACTTGGGCGCGCCCTTCAACTCGTTCCCAGCCATGTCGCGGCCCTGAGTCAACGAGCGCGCCGCCTTCAGCATCTCCCACGTATTCAGATCGAAGACGGGTTTCGCGTCCGGATGGTCGCCGTTCGTCGGTTGATCGCCCCCCATGAAGACGAAGTTGGTGAGTCCGAGCGCCGCGGCGCCGAGCAGGTCCGCCTGAATTGCGATTCGATTGCGGTCGCGGGCCGTGAACTGCACGATCGGCTCGATGCCGCGATCGAGCAGGAGCTTGCCGACCGAGCGTGGGTCGATCGCCATGCGCGCGCGGGGCGATTCCGTGAGATTGAAGGCATCGACGATGTCCCGCAGCATCTGCGCTTTGGCGTAGATATCGGTGAGATCGATGCCCTTGGGCGGCGTCAGCTCGGTTGTAACAATGAAAGTGCCGGAACGGATCTTCTCCAACAATGAGGTCATTGACCTTCCTCGAATGGCAAACCGACGTAGTTCTCCGCCACCGTCATGCGACCGGCGTTCGAACTTGTGATGTAGTCGAGCTCCGCGAGCTGCAGGCGATACGCAAACTCATCGTCCGAGAACCGGTGCGTCATCGAGGTGAACCACCACGAGAAGCGCTCGGCCTTCCACACGCGATTGAGACAGACCGCCGAATAGCGATCGATGAGCGCGCTGCTGCCGGTACGGAAATACTCGATCAAAGCGCGATACAGGATGCGCACGTCGGCCGCCGCGAGATTCAGGCCTTTGGCGCCGGTCGGCGGCACGATGTGCGCCGCGTCGCCGACGAGAAAGAGTCTCCCAAAGCGCATCGGTTCCGCGACGAAGCTGCGCAGCGCCGCGACACTCTTCTCGATCGACGGTCCCGTTACGAGCTGCGCCGCCGTCTCCGGCGGCAAGCGCGCGCGCAGCTCATCCCAGAATCGTTCATCGGGCCAGAGCGCGACGTCCTCATCGGCTGCGCACTGTACGTAGTAGCGACTGCGTGACCTGGACCGCATGGTGCAGAGTGCAAACCCGCGCGGGTGATTCGCGTAGATGAGCTCATGCGCCACGGGCGGCGTCTCGCTCAGGATTCCCAGCCAGCCGAACGGATACACGCGTTCGTAGGACCTGAGTGCCGTAGCCGGCACGCTCGCGCGGCTGACTCCGCGAAAACCATCGCATCCGGCTACAAATTCGCAATCGAGCTCGTGCTCGCGACCATTCATGCGGTAGCGCAGGCGCGGGCGCTTGCCCTCGATATCCTGAATCGCAACGTGTTCGGCCGCACAGCGAATCTTTCCGCCGGTTGCAGATCGGGCCTCAAAGAGATCCTTGGTGACTTCCGTCTGACCGTAGACCGTAATCGTCGAACCGCCGGTCAGCGCTTTGAGATCGATGCGCTCGCGCCTGCCCGCGAAGGCGATCTCGAAGCCTTCGTGCACCAGGCCTTCCCGCTGCAGGCGCTCACCGACGCCCGCGGTCTTCAATAAGTCAACCGTCCCCTCTTCGAGAACGCCGGCGCGAATGCGGCTCTCGACGTAGTCGCGGCTGCGCTGCTCGAGTACCACATTGTCGATCCCGTTGAGGCTCAATAATTGCGACAGCAGCAGTCCCGAAGGCCCTGCGCCAATGATGCCGACCTGGGTCGACTCAGTCATAGAGGTCTGCTCACGGAGCGTGACGGTATCTGGATCCGCAAGTTGATCACCGCCAGCAGCGTCAGCGTCAACACGCAGGCCAGCACGGCGAAAAAGGTCGCGGTCGATCCTCCCCACTTTAGCAGCGTGGACCCGCCAACGGTGCTGACGATCCCGCCGACACGCGCCACCGCTGCAGCGCTACCGACACCTGTTGCTCGCAGCACGGTCGGATAGGTGTGCGCCGCGACGGCGTACAGGGAAATCTGCACACCGTTGATGGCGACGCCGGCGATCGCGATACACCAGAAAACCGGCGTGGTATTGAGCACCGCGGTTCCCGGAACATAGATCGCGTTCTGTCCAATGAAATAGGTCGCGATCACCGCCAGAACCGCAAGGCACACGAGAATCGTTCGCGACCCCAGGGTGTGCAGCAACGCAGCCGCGCCGAGCGATCCGACGACGCCGCCGAGGTTGAACAGCAATGAGCCACGCACCGACAGCGCGAGCGGCACGCCCGCGGTCGATAGCACGGTTGGCAGCCAGCCGAAGAAAACATAAACGACGAGAACGTTCGTGAAAAATGCGAGCCACAGAAGAAGCGTGGCGAGCAGATACGGCTGCCGCACGAGCGTAACAACGCTTTTCCGGCTCTCGCTTTCCGCCACGAGGAAGACTTCGGTACCCTTGAATCTCTGTGAGCGCGTCAGCCGATTCAGCATCTCAGAGAGCTGCTGAAAGCGCTCTGGCCGTCTTGTCAGGAACTTCGGCGACTCCGGCAACCAAATGGCGAGGAGAGGAGCGAGGAGCGCGGGCAGCAAGGCGCCCACCTGAAAGATCGACGGCCAGCCAAATCGTGGCACCACGACTTCGGCAACGCCGGCGCCGACAAATCCGCCCAATGGAATTCCAATGAGCGCGAGCCCCACGAGCGCATTGCGCCAGCTGCGCGGCGCGATCTCCGCAATCAACGCCGTCGCAAGGGGCAGTGGTGCTCCGAGACCAAGGCCGGTGATGAAGCGATAGGTCACGAGCTCATTGACGTCGTGTGCGGTGGAACAGAGGAAACCGCCGACACTGAAAAGAAGGGTCCCGATGATGAGCGCCGGTTTGCGGCCGATGCGGTCCGCGAATCGGCCGAAGCCGATGGCGCCGATGGCAAGCCCGGCGAGGCCCGCAAGCAGCACCGTGCCGATCACCGAACGGTCGATGCTCCAGACCTTGATCAAAGCGGGGGCGGCGAAGGCCACCGCCTGGATGTCGAAACCGTCGAGGATCAGGAGCAGCAGACAGAGAATCGCCGCGCGGAACGCGAAGCCCGAGAAGCGCGCGGCTTCTATCACCTCGGTGATATCGACGGTGGCGGGGCGCTGATCTGGCGCGCTCGGCATTTCTTGTTCTCGTTTCGCCTGGCGGGTCTGGTGGCGGCTGAATGTTAACATCCCTGCCCTGAGCCAACCGACCCCCCGCCGCGCCATATATAAGAGTGGGCGGAATTGTTCAGCTGGCGTTTAGGTGAGAACAATCGCAAGCGAGGCCGATGCCATGCATGTACGAAAGTCATTTGAGCTTGACGGGAAGACTGCCCTCATCACCGGTGGATCGCGGGGCCTGGGATTGCAGATCGCCACAGCGCTCGGCGAGATGGGCGCGAGGGTCGCCATCACCGCGCGCAAGAGCGACGAGCTCGCCGAAGCCGCGGCGCACCTCGCCAAGAACGGCATCAAGGCGCTGACGTTTGCGACCGATCTCGCTCAGCTCACAGGGATTGCGCAGCTGGTGGACCAGATCATCAAGGACCTCGGTGATATCGATATCCTGGTCAACAACGCCGGCACGACCTGGGGCGCTCCCGCGGAGACGCATCCGGCCGACGCCTGGTTCAAGGTCATGAACCTCAACGTCAACGCGATGTTCTTCCTGACCCAGGAAGTGGCGCGGCGCTGCATGATTCCGCGCAAGACGGGCAAGGTCATCAACATGGCTTCCATCGCTGGACTCTCCGGCGGCGGCGTCAATATGACGACGGTGGCCTACAACACATCGAAGGCAGCGGTCATCAATTGCACGCGCTCGCTCGCTGCCGAGTGGGGCAAGTACAACATCAACGTCAACGCGATCTGTCCGGGATTCTTTCCCTCAAAGATGAGCCGCGGTGTGCTCGAGAAAATCGGCACCGACGTCATTGCGCATACGCCGCTGCACCGTCTGGGGGGCGATGAAGATCTCAAAGGCGTCGCTGTATTTCTGGCGTCGGAAGCCTCGCGGCATATCACAGGCCAGTACATCGCCGTTGATGGCGGCGTGAGCATCGCCTGAATGTCGTGCATTCCGCACCCGATGTGCTAGTCGCTGCCACCGGATGCATACGGACCTGGCCTTCTATGCCGTCGCTATCCCGGCGGTGATCATTCTTGGGCTCGCCAAGGGCGGGTTCTCCGGCCTTGGCGTGCTTGCGGTGCCCTTGATGGCACTCGTGATCTCACCCGTCGAGGCAGCGTCCATTACGCTGCCGATACTCATGGTCCAGGACGTCGTCAGTGTCTGGGTGTTCCGGCATTCCTGGGACGGCCGGAGCATCACGACGCTCTTGCCGGGCGCCGTCGTCGGCGTCGGACTCGGATATCTGTTGGCCGCGCACGTTTCGGTAGCCGCGGTGGAACTCGCAGTCGGGCTCACCGCGTTCGTGTTCGGCACACAGCGGGTCTGGAAACATTGGCAGCCGCTGACGCCGGCACAAGACGCGTCGCTACTGAAGGGCGCTGTCTGTGGCGTGGCGTCCGGGTTCACCAGCCAGATCGCACATGCCGGCGGCCTCCCCTTCCAGATCTACATGCTGCCGAAGCGCTTGCCGCCGGCGGTGTTCATCGGCACGTCGTCGCTATATTTCGCGGCCGTGAATTGGCTCAAAGTCCCGGCGTACCTTGCCTTGGGTCAATTCACGCGCGTGACACTCATGACGGCGGCGGCCCTATTGCCGCTGGCGATCGTGGCGACGCTGGGCGGCGCGTACCTCATACGACGAATTTCGGGCCGGCGCTTTTATCTCGTCGTGTATCTCTTGCTGATCGCCGTTGGCATCAAGCTGATCTGGGATGGCGCAAGCGCCAGTGCGCGTTGACCCGCTGGGCCTCGCACTGCTTCTACATGTGCGAGAAGTAGCCGGCGCCCGAGGTAGAACTACGGATAGGCGAGTACAGCGCGTCGCGCTATGCTTACTATACTAAGAGGCGGTACTTCGGTCCAAGCGAGCGCCCTGCTGTCTTCCCTCTATGCGCCACTTGACCTGGCTGCCCGACTTAACGAACGGAGGGGCCTGCAATGATGGAGCAGAATTCAAAATCGCATTCGCAGCTTGCAGTCAACGACGGTGGCGAAATGACTTCGTTCGCAGGTGGCGAGCACCGCGTCTACCAGGAAGATTCGGAGCCCTCGCTGGCGGGACGCATGATGCGGACCGTCCTCAAGAACCTCGGTGATCCCGCGGTGCAGATCGTGTTATGGAACGGCGAGACGATCAGCACCTCGCGCCGTCAGCCCATCGCGCGGCTGACATTCCGAGACCGCGCTACGCTCCTCAAGGTATTCGCCAACCCCCAGGTAGAGTTTGGCGAAGGCTACAGCGCGGGGC
>JBGPLJ010000055.1:0-14546 GCA_041486385.1 Steroidobacteraceae bacterium | reverse complement strand
TTCGAAGGCGTGGCCTGGTACTGGCACTTCGTCGACGTGGTGTGGCTCGGCCTCTTCCTGTTCGTGTATTGGTTATAGGTGATGATTGTGGGCGACGTCGGGTATGTGCGTTCGGGGCCCCCCAGGGAAATGGGTCAGACCCCACGAAAGCAAGGGGGGTGAACCCAATTACAAAAAAACGTCCTGTTTTTTACGATCCCGAAAGGACCTACCCGACGTCACCCACCGTCTATTGTGAGGGGACGATACCGTGGGGCCGGATGCGGCCGGCCAGGTAGAAAACCCAGAGCAGCGCGAATAGCGTGATCGATAAACCGATGCGCCAGGTGAGGGAGCGCACCAGCTTCCTGCCGTCACCTTCACTGCGGGCGAGTTCGCGCAGAGCGGAACCCAGACTCACGACAATTGCAACGAAGAGCAGGACGATCAGTAGTTTGACGGGGTCCACGGCATGTTCCGAAGTAGCCGAGCGACAGTATAGCGTGGCACTGGTCATCGCCCAGCGCACCTTTGCACCGCGGCTATGGAGCACGCTCGGCACCCTTGCGCTGCTCGCGCTTCTCATCAGCCTGGGGCGCTGGCAACTTGCGCGCGCGGAGCAGAAGCGCGTGCTCTATGCCGAGTTCGCCGCTGGATCGGACGCCACGGTCAGTCTGTCAGGCGCGGGAGCCGGCGGACTCCCGCGCTATCAGCACGTTCGTGCCAGCGGCCATTACGGCGGCGAGCATCAGTTTCTGCTCGACAACATGACGCTCGAGGAGCGCGCCGGATTCAGGGTACTTACTCCGTTCGCGCTCGACGATGGCCGCACAGTGCTGGTTGACCGTGGCTGGATTCCGCTGGGACAAACCCGCACCGACTGGCCAGCGCTGACGATCTCTTCGGGCCCACGGGAAATCCACGGTCGTGTCGATGACCTGCCGGTGCCGGGCATTCGCCTTGCCGGCCCGGCGACGGAATCGGTCCCCGGTGCCTGGCCGCGTCTGGTGAACTATCCAGAGCGCGCGGACCTTGAAGCGGCGCTCGGAGTGTCGCTTTACCCACGCATTGTGCTGCTCGACAGCGATCAAGCCGACGGATTCACGCGCGCCTGGGCGCCACCTGGATTTCCACCCGTGCGGCACATCGGTTACGCGGTACAGTGGTTTGCCATGGCATTGGCGCTTGCTGTGCTATATCTGATGGTGAATCTGCGCAAGAACGGCCAGCCAAGTACGTGATGCAATGAGCGAAGCCATGGTAAATATTGCAAACGGCGAGCCGCGGCGCCGGCGCACTTTGTTCTGGACCGTCGCGCTGGTGTTCGTGCTGCCGCTCGCTATTGCCGCTTATCTCTATTACGTACCGACCTCCTGGCGGCCCACGCGTACGGTCAACTACGGCAGTCTGATCGAGCCGGCCCGCCCGCTGCCCGAGCTTGCCCTGCCAACCGCGGATGGCGGTATTACGCCGACCGATTTTCTGCGCCATCGCTGGACTCTGATCTATGTCGGCAGCGGCGCATGTGATCCGCGCTGTCACGAAGCGCTCTATCAAATTCGCCAGGTACGCCTCGCGCTCAACAACGATCGCGACCGCGTGCAGCGGCTCTTCATTGCGACCGAGCCCTGCTGTGACCTCACGTTTCTAACGCGCGAGCATGCGGGCCTGGTCACCGCAAGGGGCGCGAGCCCGCAGGGGGCGCGCCTGCTGGCGGAATTTCCGGCGGATGGGGGCGTGGTGGCGACCGCAGGCCGCATCTACATCACCGATCCGCTCGGCAATCTGATGATGGTTCACCCGCGCGACAGCAATCCGAAGCACCTGCTCGAGGATCTGCAGCGGTTGCTCAAACTGTCCTCGATCGGTTGAGTACTGCAGTGGCAACAAACAAGCACACTCGCTGGTTCCGTCGCATCGCGCTCGTCGCCGCAGTGCTCGCATTTGGCGTCGTCGTCCTCGGTGCCTACGTGCGCCTGACGGACGCGGGACTCGGCTGTCCCGACTGGCCGACCTGCTACAGCCATTGGACTGCGGGCGCCGCCGCGCAGAACGCGGAGGCAGCCGGTGCTTTATACCCCGATCGCCCGGTCCGTTACGCGCTTGCGATCCGCGAGATGGTACATCGCTACTTCGCGACCGGGCTGGGCATGCTCATCGTGTTGCTTGCGATTATTGCGGTCGTCAATCGCAAGAGCCGCAGCCTGCCGGTCGCATTACCGGTCTTCCTGCTGGGCTTCGTCGTACTCCAGGGTGTGTTCGGCGCACTCACGGTAACCTGGCAGCTGCAGCCAATCATCGTGACAGCACACCTGCTCGGAGGTCTCACGACGCTTGCGCTGCTGACGTGGCTCGTGATGCGGCCCGAAGTGCGCTCGCCAGCGCCGACGGAGCGGGGACTCATGCGCTGGGCGCTGGTCGGTCTTGTAATACTCGGTCTGCAACTCGCGCTCGGCGGCTGGACCAGCTCGAACTATGCGGCAGTCGCGTGTCCCGATTTTCCGACTTGTCAGAATCAGTGGCTGCCGTCGATGGACCTGCGCGACGCCTTTGTGCCCTGGCACCAGCTCGGTGTCGACTACGCGGGCGGGGTACTCGACCATCCCGCTCGCGTGGCGATTCACTATGTGCATCGGCTTGGCGCGATTCTTACGGCGCTGGTGCTCACCATCGTGGCGTTGCTGACGCTCATGCGGGGTCGATCGACGCACTTGAGGCTCGCCGCCCTGGGCGTGCTCGGCGCGCTCGCTCTGCAGATCGGAATCGGCATCAGCATGGTGCTCATGACTTTTCCACTGTCCCTCGCCACCTTGCATAACGCAGGCGCCGCGCTCCTGGTCGTCGCTTTTGTCGCACTGCTCCGATATCTCAAGCCACTCAGCCCGACGTACCTCGCCGGCGAGCGGCGCTTCTGACCTTAACGCGTGGTAATCTCCGGGCCCGCATGAGCGCCGTCGACCCCATTCCAACTCCTGCCGAGACTGCAATCACAAGGCCCGCGTCCGCGGCTACGTGGCGCGATTATTTCGAGCTGACGAAGCCGAAGGTCGTCACGCTCATCGTGTTACGGCGGTGATCGGCATGTTCATGGCCGTGCCGACCGTACCTCCGGTGTCCGTGCTGCTATTTGGCACGCTCGGTATCTGGCTCGCCGCGGCCAGTGCCGCCGCGATCAATCACGTGCTCGACCGGCGCATCGACGCTCAGATGGCGCGCACGCGCAAGCGCCCGCTGCCACTCCGCCATTTGACCGAAGGCTCGGCGCTGGTCTTTGCCGCGATGCTCGGTGTCGCGTCGATGCTGATCCTGGTGACGCTCGTCAACGCGCTCACGGCCGTGCTGACGTTTGCATCGCTCATTGGTTACGCGGTTGTCTACACCGTGTGGCTGAAGCACGCGACCCCGCAGAACATCGTGATCGGCGGTGCGGCCGGCGCGGCGCCGCCGGTTCTCGGCTGGGCAGCCGTCACCAACACCGTTGACCCGAACGCGCTGCTGCTCTTTCTGATCGTATTCACCTGGACGCCACCGCATTTCTGGGCGCTCGCCATCGCGCGCCGTCACGAGTACGCCAAGGTCGGAATTCCGATGCTGCCGGTAACCCACGGCGTGCCGTACACGAAGCTCCACATACTCTTTTATACGATCCTGCTGACGCTCGTATGCGTGCTGCCAGTGCTGACGGGAATGTCGGGCCTGGTCTATCTCGCGGGAATGCTGGTGCTGAATGGAATTTTCATTGGCTACGCGATCGCGATGCAAAGATCCGAACGCGCGGACTTGCCGATGCGCGCCTTCCGCTACTCGGTGAACTATCTGATGTTCCTGTTCGCGCTGCTGCTCGTCGACCATTACCTTAGATAAAGGAACGCTGGCCGCCTTCGAGATCGAGCAGTATGCGCTTGCGCCAGAGTCCCCCGCCGTAACCGCCCAGATCGCCGTTCGCATTCACCACCCGATGGCAGGGAATGACGATCGCGATGCGATTCATACCGTTCGCGGTACCGACCGCCCGTACTGCCTCCGGATGGCCTACCTTGTGCGCGACGTCCTTGTAGGAACAAGTGCTCCCATAGGGAATCTTCTGCAACGCCGACCACACTTTTTCCTGGAACGGCGTGCCCGGATAACGCAACGGCAAATCGAAGTCACGGCGCTTGCCGGCGAAGTATTCGTCGAGTTGCTCCTTCAGTGCCGTGAGCCAGCGATTGTTGCCGGGTACCAGTGACGCGCGAAACCGGCGCCGCAGCGCCTTCAGCTGGTTCTCGAGCATGCGGCGATCGCTGAATTCCAGGAGACACACGGCGTCCTCGGTCGCGCCCACGACGAGCGGCCCGACAGGAGTCTCGATCCAGCCGAGCGTAATCGCGTCGCGATCCTTGGCCTCGGTCGGCGCACTGCCGAATACGCGCGCAAACGCCGAACGAAATCCGCTCTCCGATTCAAACCCGCTGTCATGTGCAACTTCGGACACCGGACGGCCCTCCTTGATGCGGCGAAACGCGTCACTCATGCGTCGCGCACGGCAAAATGCCTGAAATGTCATGCCATGGTACTTGAGAAAATAACGACGGGCCCGCGCGGGCTCGACCCCCATGCGGCGCAACTGCGCGGCCGCAATGCGTTCGGTCGGCGCCGCCTCCAGCTTGCGTATCAGCTTCTGCACCCAGGCCGGCGGCTTTCCGTCCGTATCGAGCGGGCGACAGCGCTTACAGGCGCGATAGCCCGAGAACATCGCCGCGCGCTGCGTCGGGAAGAATTCGACGTTTTCAGGCTTTGGCTTGCGCGCACTGCATGACGGCCGACAGAAGATTCCCGTCGTCTTGACGCCAGTGAAAAAGATGCCGTCATACGAGGCATCGCCCGCGAGAAACGCGCGCCGCATTTCGCGTGACGTGGGCTGAAGCTGCATGAGTAAAAGGTTAGCATTTGAGCCTCCGGCGTCCCACCGAAAAAGCGACAACGAATTCCTCCCGGCGCTCCCGATGACTTCTCACCGATTGCAACAGGAACTTGCGGCGCTGCCCGTCAGCGAGGCTGTGCCGCGCCTCTTGGCAGCGTTTGAAAGCCATCGCAACGCCGTGCTCGAAGCGCCGCCAGGTGCCGGCAAGAGCACGGGTGTTCCTCTCTACCTCCTGAACGCGTCGTGGCTCGCAGGCCGCAAGATCGTCATGCTCGAGCCGCGCAGACTCGCGGCGCGCGCAGTCGCAACGCGCATGGCTACGCTTCGCGGTGAACGCGTCGGCGAAACCATCGGATATCGCACGCGCCTCGAGACCCAGGTGTCGCGTGCCACGCGGATCGAGGTAATCACGGAAGGAATTCTCACGCGGCGTCTGCAACAGGATGCCGCGCTCGAAGGCGTGGCCCTGGTCATCTTCGATGAGTTTCACGAACGCAATCTCGAAGCGGATCTGGCACTCGCGCTTTGCCTCGATGCTCAAGGGACGGTGCGGGAAGACCTGCGCCTGCTCGCCATGTCCGCGACGCTCGACGGCAGCGCCGTGGCACGTCTCCTGAATGACGCGCCGGTGGTGAGCTCAGCCGGACGCAGCTTCCCGGTCGATACTCAATACCTGACACGGACCGGCCGCGACACGCCCCGACTCGAGCAGGATGTCGTGCGCGCCGTGCGCGCCGCACATGAAAATGAGCCGGGCGACATTCTTGTGTTTCTGCCGGGCGGCGCGGAAATCCGGCGCGTGGCCAGCATGCTGCTTGAGCCAGCACTCAGTGCGAACACCCGCGTCCTGCCGCTCTACGGCGATCTATCACCTGAGGCGCAGGATGCGGCGATTCGCCCCGGCGCCGGCGGCGAGCGTAAGGTCGTACTGGCGACCAACATCGCTGAGACGAGCCTCACCATTGAAGGCATCCGTGTGGTTATTGATAGCGGCCTCGAGCGCCGCAATCGTTTCGATCCACCGTCGGGGATGAGCCGTCTCGATACCGTGCGCTGCTCCCGCGCGTCGGCGGATCAGCGTCGTGGGCGCGCCGGCCGACTGGGGCCGGGTGTTTGCATGCGTCTCTGGACCGAGTCGGAACACGCCGCGCTCGCGGCACACCGGCCGGCCGAAATGCTGGAGGCCGATCTGGCGCCTCTCACACTCGAACTCGCGGAGTGGGGCGTATCGGATCCAGCGCAATTGCGCTGGCTCGACATGCCGCCGGCTGCGCCGTTCGCGCAAGCGTGCGATCTGCTCAAGCGACTCGACGCAATCGATGCTGACGGACGCATCACGGCGCAAGGCCGCGCCATGTCCGCGCTCGGCGCGCACCCACGGCTTGCTCACATGATGGTACGAGGCGCAGCCAATGGTCTTGCGACGCTCGCTTGCGAGATCGCCGGCATCCTGACCGAACGCGATCTGTTGCGGCCTCGCGGCAGAGAGCGCAATGCCGATCTCGAATTGCGCGTCGAGGCCCTGCGGAGCGGCCGGTCGCCGGCTCCTGAATTCGACGTCGATGGCGGCGCTCGACAGCGCGCTGCCAGGCAGCGGGACAGCTTTCTGCGGCGGCTCGAGAGCAGCCGGACCGGCGAGCGTGCAGCCCCCGGCAATACCGGCCCATTGCTGGCGCTGGCCTACCCGGATCGAGTCGCTCTGCGACGCAGCGATTCCGGTCGCTATCTGCTCGCGAACGGACGGGGTGCATTCTTCGCCGAATCCCAGAACCTCGCGCGCGAGGCGATGCTCGCAATCGCCGAACTCGACGCCGGTGAGCGGGAAGCGCGTATCTTTCTGGCGGCCGCTCTCGAGCGCGCGGCCTTCGAGCGCGCTTTTGCGCACGAGATCGAGGAGCGCGAGGAGGTTCTCTGGGACTCGCGTCAGAAGATGGTCAGCGCGCGACGCCTGCGGTGTTTCGGCGCCTTGGTGCTCGAAGAGCAGCCGCTGAAAGAAGCGGACGGGGACGCGCTCATGCCCGCCATGCTCGCAGGCATCCGTGAACTCGGAATCGAAGCGTTGCCCTGGACCCGCGAGTTGCGTGCCTGGCAGGCGCGCATCGAGTTCCTGCACCGCGCCGTTCCAGAACGCACGGCGGACTGGCCTCAAGTAAACGATAGCGCGCTGCTTGCGACGCTGGAAACGTGGCTCGCACCGTTTCTCGACGGAGTTACGCGGGCTGACAAGCTCGCAAGCATCGACCTGCGCGGGGCGCTGCACCCTCTGCTCACCTGGAAGCAGACGGAGGAGCTCAACCGGCTGATGCCCACGCATCTTGTGGTGCCGAGCGGCTCCGTTGTCCCGATCGTTTACGACACGGGCGAGACGGCGAGCGTCTCCGTGCGCCTGCAGGAAGTCTTTGGCCTGCGGGCGACACCCCGAATCGCCGACGGCCGGATCGCCCTCACCCTCAAGTTGCTCTCACCTGCCGGCCGGCCGGTGCAGGTGACACAAGATTTGGAGAGCTTTTGGGCGCGCGGCTACCACGAAGTACGCAAGGAACTGAAGGGCCGCTATCCGAAGCATCACTGGCCTGAGGATCCACTGCAGGCAACGCCGACGCGGCGTGTTCGTCCCCGCTCCTGAACCTTGCGCTCATTTAGCGCGCCTGCCACATTGCACGGCATGAGAAAAATGCAAGGCGTCGCTGCGCTGCTGTTGGCAGCTTGCGCTTCGTATGCGGTCGCGTCCGACGGCGCGAGCAGCATCCGGGCCGACGCAATTCATGGACACATCGCCTTTCTCGCAGACGACGCGCTGGAAGGGCGTGGCACAGCAACCCGGGGCCATGAGCTGGCGGCGGCCTATGTCAGCAGTCAGTTCGCGTCCTATGGATTGCAACCTGCCGGCGATCATGGCAGCTGGTACCAGACCGTCCCCTTGCTCGAATCCTCCGCAGTGATTTCCGGCGCGAGCGCGCGTCTTGAGCGCGATGGCAGAATGACCGAACTCACGGTCAAGGAAGATTTCCTCCCGCGGGCGAGCTATTGGGAGAGTGACGTGATGCTCTTCGGGCCGATGACGTTCGTCGGCTTTGGCGTGCATGCACCGGAACTCAACTACGACGACTTCGCCGGCGTGAATCTGACGGGGCGCATTGCGGTGATACTGGCGGGCGCACCTGCCGCGCTCCCGGTCGATCAGCGCGCGTACTACGCATCGATTGCGGTCAAGGGCGCCGAGCTGACCGAGCGCGGCGCAATTGGCGTGATCACGATCGGTCCGCAGGCCGAGGATCAAACCAGCACCTGGGAGCGGCGCGTGCTCATGAGCTGGTTGCCGGCGATGCGCGCGACCGGCGAGGACGGCCGCCCGCTGCAGGCCTTCGCACAACTGCGCGGAGGCCTTCTGTTGAGTCCGTCGGGTGCGGCGAAGGTCTTCAGTGGCGCGGCGCACACGCTCGATGAAGTCTACGCAAATGCCGACCAGAGCAAGGTTCAGTCCTTCGATCTGCCGAGCAGCATTCACTTCACGACGAAATCGGTACTCGCCAGGCGCTCCAGCATGAATGTCGTGGCAGTCCTCGAGGGCTCCGATCCAAAACTCAAATCCGAGTACGTGGTATTGAGCGCGCATCTCGATCACCTTGGGGTCGGCGCTGCCGTCGATGGCGACTCCATCTACAACGGCGCTCTCGACAACGCGAGCGGCATCGCGATGATGCTCGAAACCGCGCGGGTGTTGAAGTTCCGCGCCGGCAAGATGAAGCGCTCCGTGCTCTTCATTGCGTTCACCGCTGAAGAGAAAGGCCTGCTCGGCTCAGAGTACTTCGTGCAGCATCCAACCGTGCCGCGGTCGGCCATCATTGCGGCTATCAACATCGACATGCCAATTGCATTGACGACGTTCACCGACCTCGTGGCGTTCGGTGCCGACCATTCGACGCTCGGCCGCGTTGCGCTGGCAGCCGCCACGCGTGAGAGCCTGCGTCTCGCGCCCGACCCCGAGCCCGACCAAGTGCGCTTCGTGCGCAGCGATCAGTTTGCATTCGTGCGCAACGGCATTCCCGCGCTCCAGATGGATACCGGCACGCACGCGGCACAAAAGGGTATCAACGGCGAGGAGGTCGTGGAGAAATTCCGCCGCTCCCGCTATCACATGCCGGGAGACGACCGCGATCAGCCGATCGATTACGCGTTTCTCGCCACGCTGGCGCGCGTCAACCTGCACGTCGTCTATGACGTCGCGAACACGCGCGAGCGGCAGCAGTGGAACAGCGGCGACTTCTTCGCCGAGAAAGCCAAACTCGCCCCGGACAACTGACTCCGTTTCAGCTGGTATGCGGTGCGCGCGACGGGATATTCGCCTTGCGTCCACCGCGCTCGATGTGCCCGGTCGACATGCTCTTCGCAATCAGCCGCTCGGATACGTCGATGGCGCGCGCGGCGAGTTCCCGCGCACCCGCGTGCAGCCCTTCGTGCATGCGGACGAATTCAACATTGCGCTCCATGTCTTCCGCGGTCCAGCCCAGCGAGTGACCGATAAATGGGAACGGCGGCAGTACGAAGCCGAGCTCGCCGAAAAATCCGCACATCTGTCCGGCCACAGCCTGCACGTTGTCCTGGCCGCCGGTGATGATGAAGGCGGCGACCTTGTCGCGAATCAGTACGTTGTTGTGCAGCGTGATCTGATTCTGGATGCAGTTCATGCGCTCCACCATCTTGTAGTAGAGCGCGCTCGCTGCACCCCAGCGGATAGGCGTCGCAATCAGCAATACGTCGGCCCAGTGCACGATGAGCTCGTAGACCTCGACGAGCTCGTCCTTGGTATCCATTTGCGTGATCGAACACGGCCAGGTACAGGCGCGGGCGGCCCTTGAGTAGTAGCCGCCACAGTGTTTGAAGCCAAGGTCATTGAGCTTCACCAGCTTTACTTCAGCGCCATGTGACGCTCGAGCGCCCTCGAGAGCTGACGTGAGGAGCGCGTCGGACGTCGAATAGCGCGGATTGTGGGGATCCATCGCGGTCGTTGAAATTCCGGCGACGCGGACCGGGCCCGGTGCGCGCTGCGGCTCGCGTGCGAGCGGGAGCGGCGGATGCGCCAATCGACCGCGGCGCGTGACAGGCCTGGCGCTTACGTAAAGCCTGCCATCGACTACTTTAACTGCGTGACTTGGCACGCGGTCAGCTTCGAATCCGGGCTCGCCGGCGCCGGTCTGACGATGAAATTTCCACTGATGCCATGGACACACGACATACTCGCCATCGAGGCGCCCTTGACCGAGCGGCCCGCCGACATGATTGCAGATGTTCGAGATGGCGCCGAATTCTCCGCCGACACAGGAGAGCGCGACCCGAGCCTCCCCGACGCTGACGGGCGCAAGCGAACTGCGGCTAAGCTCCGTGGCAGAGCCGACCTCGATCCACTCCGGCTCGTTTTCCTTCATTTCAACCTCCCAGCATGGGATCGGACGTTCCGCCTTATCATACGGTCCCGGCCCTTCGGGTTCTTCAGGAGAGACGCTGATGATTGCAAGACTACTGATTCCCGCATTGCTGCTCGCGACCCTGCCCGCATGGGCAAGTGATGCCGGACGCAGCTACATCACGAAGGATCGTACCGCGGCGCGCGCCGCATTGCCTTTCAGCGAAGCTGTGCGAGTGGGCAAGATGCTCTACGTGGCTGGCCACATCGGTATCGATCCCGCGACTGAGCAGGCTGCGAGCAACGCGGACGTCGAAGCGCGCCAGGTCATGGACGCCGTCAAGGCGACGGTCGAGCAGGCCGGCTACAAGATGGATGATCTGGTGTCGGTAACCGTCTATTGCACGGATCTCGCGCTCTATGACACGTTCAACAGCGCGTACCGAACGTACTTTCACGAGAAGTACCCGGCGCGGGCATTCATCGGCGTGGCGAAGTTGCTGCGCGGAGCGCATTTCGAAGTCATGGGAGTGGCGGTGAAGTCTGCCGGATGAATACATCAGTCACGTCGCTGCTCGAGTTCTTCCGTGCGCGCAAAGCCGCCCGGCAGGCGCTGGCTCTTGCAACGGTCGTCGGCACCGAGGGGTCGACGTATCGTAAGCCGGGCGCGCAAATGCTGATCGGCAGCGACCGCTCCGCGTGCGGGCTCTTGAGCGGCGGCTGCCTTGAAGCCGATCTCATCGAGCGCGCGCAGCGCGTCCTCGCGACGTCCGCGGCCGAAATCGTTAGCTACGATGCGCGCACGGGGGACGATCCGGTGTGGGGCCTTGGCCTCGGCTGCGAGGGCGCCATGCAAATCCTTCTGCAGCGGATTGATGAACCGTCGGGCTACGAGCCATTGGCATTCGCCGCCGAACGAATTGCACGCAATGAACGCGGGGCGTACGCGCTCGTGGTTGCATCGGAAGATCCACGCGTGCCGGTTGGCACGGCATGGCACTCGGCATCCGCGCCAACGGGCACTGCCGAGGCCATGATCGTCGAGCGCACGCGCAATCGTGCCCGGCAGGGCGGCTTTGAGAGCGTTACAGTCGGCCCGGCCGGCGCCAGGCTCACTGCGTTCATCGCTGCGCTCGAGCTGCCGCCACGTATCCTGATACTCGGCGCGGGCGCGGACGCCGAGCCTGTTGTCCAGATCGCTGCGCTCGTCGGCTGGCAGATCACCGTGGTCGATCATCGCTCCGCCTACCTCGACGCGCGGCGATTCGCCGCCAACACAAGACTGCTCGAAGCGCAGCCGCAGACGCTCTCGGCCGCGCTCGAGCTCGAGGACTTCGACGCCGCTGTGGTCATGAGTCACCATCTGGTATCCGACGCGGCGTATCTGCGCGCGCTCGCTGCGACGCAAGTGCCCTATGTCGGCCTCCTGGGTCCGGCGGCCCGGCGCCGCCGACTGCTCGGCGAGCTTGGCGATAGCGGGCGCCAGCTGGGCAACCGCCTGTACGGGCCGGTGGGCCTTGACATCGGCGCTCGCACGCCGGAAGCGATCGCCGTCGCTATCGTGGCGGAAATTCAAGCTTTTCTCGCCGGCAGAGCGGGCGAATCCTTTCGCCTTGCGGTTCAACAGAATGCATGAACCGGCCTCTGGCCGGCGGGAACCTACCTGCATCGGGAACAAGCCCATAGCGGCCCGGTCGACAGTGCGGCGGTCGGTTGCCTTACAATTGCGCCAACCGCTTCCATTGATCTCACGGCCGCTGCTTACAAGGAGACCTATCATGCGCTTCATCGCCGGAACAACCCTCGTCATACTCATTGCCTCCGCGCCGCTCCTGGCTTCCGGCGGCGGTTCGATGGGAGGCGGTTCGATGGGCGGTGGCGGCAGCATGGAGAGCGACACGGGCGATGCGCAGCCGCGCAGTCCCGACATCCTCGCGAAGGGCAGCTACAACCGCGGCGTGAAGGAAGTCGATAAAGGCAAGAAGGCGGAAGCCGAAGCGGCGGCAGCGAAGGATCCGGCGAAAAAGCAGAAGGCCCTGGCGAATGCGCAGAAGGCCTTCGACAAGGCGCGTGACTATTTCACGGACGCGGTCGGCAACCGCAGCGACATGTATCAGGCGTGGAACTACATCGGCTTTACTCAGCGCAAACTCGGCAACTACGAGGCCGCGCTTGCCGCCTACGACCAGGCATTGACCTACAGCCCGGCGTACGGCGAAGCCATCGAATATCGCGCGGAAGCCTATCTCGCGCTGAACCGCCTCGATGACGCGAAGAGCGCGTACCTGACGCTGTTCCGCGATGCGCGTCCACTCGCCGCACAGCTCATGGCCTCCATGCAGAAATGGATCGAGTCGCATAAGCAGGATGCCAGCGGCCTCAGCCCGGAAGATCTCGCCGCGTTCGCGAAGTGGGTCGATGAACGCGCCGCGATTTCAGAGAAGGCTGACCTGTTCGGCACCAGCAGCCCCGCGGCGTCCAGCTGGAACTGACTTTCCGGTTCGGATTCACAGGCTAGTGCTGCGCGTGCGGGCGGCGCTAGCCTCCATTGCGAGCCCTGTAGCCTGCACTTTTGCGTGCACGCTGGCGTGCGCGCTCGCCGCCTGCGTTGCGCGCCTGCCTGAGACGCAACTGACGCGCGCATCAACCGGCTTCAATTGGCAACTCCCGCCTGGTTTTCCACCGCCGCAGGTACCCGCCGACAATCCGATGTCGGCGGCCAAGGTCGAGCTGGGCCGCGCACTCTTCTACGATCAGCGCCTGTCGTTCAATGGAGCGATTTCCTGCGCGAGCTGCCACTCGCTGTCCCTCGGATTTACCGACGGGCGCGCCCGCGCAATCGGCGCCACTGGTGAAGCGCACCCGCGCAGCTCGATGCCGCTCGCGAACGTGGCCTACAACCAGGCGTTCACCTGGAGCGATACCAAGCCACGCTCGCTCGAAGCACAGATGTTGCAGCCGCTTCTCAACGAGCACCCGATCGAGATGGGAGTGAGGCCACATGAAGCGACGGTGGTCAGCCGCATCGCGGGCGATCCGCGCTACCGCGAACTCTTCGCGCGCGCTTTTGCGGATGCGAAGGCGCCTGTCGATCTCAGGAACATCACGCGGGCCATCGCGAGCTTTGAGCGCACGCTGATTTCCGGACGCGCGCCGTTCGATCGCTACGTCTTCGACGATGATCGAGCTGCACTCAGCGACGCCGCTCGCCGCGGTATGGAAATATTCTTCTCCAAACGCGCGGCCTGCGCCGGGTGTCACTCCGGACTCACAGTGGGCGGCGCCCGCGCACTCTATGCAAATACCGGCGTGGTGCGTAATGAGCGGCAGCGCTACCGCGTGCCA
Organism: Steroidobacteraceae bacterium; assembly: GCA_041486385.1. Classification (GTDB taxonomy): domain Bacteria; phylum Pseudomonadota; class Gammaproteobacteria; order Steroidobacterales; family Steroidobacteraceae; genus JBGPLJ01. The sequence continues at coordinate 915 of JBGPLJ010000055.1, read as the reverse complement.
ACGCTGCGCAATGTCGACGTCACGGCGCCTTACATGCACGATGGCAGCGTGCCGACGCTCGCTGCCGTGCTCGATCACTATGCCGCGGGCGGGCGCTTTCGCGGCAGCTTCACGGACCCGCGCATCCGACCGATCGACCTCAGTACCGAGGAGCGGCACGATCTCGTAGAATTCCTGCGCTCGCTCACGGACCGCGACTTCCTGTCGAATCCACAGTTCGCGGCGCCAGCGCGCTGACAAGAGCACAGTGGGAGATCCCGATGTCGAAACTTTTTCGCGCGAGTCACCGCACGCTACAACGGCAATTTGACACTGAGCGCCTGGCAGACCGCATCGAGGAGCGGCTGCTGCGCGATCACGTGGATGCCGACAACAAGGCATTCATTGAGAGCATGGACATGTTCTTTCTGGCAACGGCGGACGCGACCGGACGGCCGAACTGCTCCTACAAGGGCGGCGACCCGGGTTTTGTGCGGGTGCTCGACCCACGCACCCTCGCGTTTCCCTGCTACGACGGCAACGGCATGTACCTGTCGATGGGAAATCTCAACGAGAACCCAGCGGTTGGGTTGCTCTTCATCGACTTCGAAAGCCCGAAGCGCGTGCGCCTGAATGGTGATGCCCGAATCGAAGCCGCGGATTGCGTCGACCCGCCGTTCGTTGGCGCGCAGTTCGTCGTGAAGGTCGCCGTCCGCGAAGTCTTTCCCAATTGCCCGCGCTACATCCACAAGAAGGGCGGCGTCGAGCGCTCCGAATTCGTGCCGCGCGCCGGCGTGAAAGCACCCGTGCCCAAATGGAAACGCATGGAGTGGGCGTGCGATGTGCTGCCGAAGGATGATCCGGCGCGGGACAAGGAATAGCGAAAAGGGGTCAGATTTATTTTCGCTTAAGCAACGCGAAAATAAATCTGACCCC
>JBGPLJ010000054.1:0-14562 GCA_041486385.1 Steroidobacteraceae bacterium | reverse complement strand
TTGCAGCCCCACCTGGCCGCTCTCGCAAACGATACCGCCCCCGCAGACATCAAGCGTCTTGCGGCGCAACTGTACGGATCCGCGGCGGCTGTCGTTGCAGCGGACCACTACAACGTTGCGGGCGACTGGGAAAAGATCGCGGCAATCGACGGCACGCTCGGTCTCGCCAATCCGACCGACGCCTGGTATTTCCAGGCGCTGACGGCACGTGCCGAATGGCGCAGCCGTGTTGCGGATCGTGAGCTGCAGGCCACGCTCGGCGCGCAATGCATGACACTGGTCGATCAGGCCATCCTGTCGCAACCCGCGATTGCGCTGTTCGAGCTGCGCGCGCGTTGCGCGGCAGAACTTGGGCGAGCCGATGCACTGATTGAATCCCTGTACGCGTTCACGGTCGGCGCCCGCGCGAATCTCAATACGCTTTCACGTCAGGAGTCGCGTGCGCTCGCTCAGCATCTTGATGCACTGGCGCCAGTGATCCACGGTGCCGCACGTTCACCTGGGGTCGACACGGCACGAGCCGAGGAAATCGCCGCCTTGTTAACGGAAGTGATCGCTCAGCTACGCGCCCGCGCGGGCAACGAACCGTAGCCGCTACGGACCAAGATCGATCAGCGTGACGCCTTCCGACACACGCTGACCCAGCTTGCAGTGGATTGCCGTGACCGTCGCATCCACCGATGCGCGGATCGAGTGCTCCATTTTCATGGCTTCAACGACTATCAATGTCTGGCGCGCTTTGACCTTGTCGCCGACCCGCACTTCCAGCGCGACCACCGTGCCCGGCAGCGGCGATGCAAGCGCGCCCGCATCCGCGACATCCAGCGGTTCCGCACCGGCGGGTCCGGCGATTTCAAACTCTGCTTCCCTGCCCTCCGACCACACATGCAAACGCCGCTGCGCTGCGTAGGCTTCCACCCGAATGCGCCTCCCGTCACGCAGGAGCTGCAGATCCTCGGCACTGCGTCGCGTCACGCCGACCTCGACGCGCGCGTTGCCGATGCCAACGTCGAAAAGCCCGGCAGAGCCCAAGGCAACTTCCACCGCGACCAATTCGGTCGCGTCGCGCAGCCAGAGCGTCTGCCGTGCAGGGAGATTCAGCCGCCACGCATCACGCTGCGCCCACGGCGACTCACTTTCCCCGGGACCCTGCGTAGCCAGCCAAAGTGCTGCCGCGATATGCAGGTCGCGGCGCGCCACCGCCGTTTGTTGCTCGAGCCCGCCGACGCGCTCGAGCAGTCGCGTGCTGAGATTCGCTGCAGTAAAGGCATCCGCCGCGAGTACACGCGAGACGAATTCCGTATTGGTCCGCACGCCGACGATCCGCAGACTCTTAAGAGCCGTACCCAGTCGCGCAACAGCCGCCTCGCGCGTCGCGCCGTGGGCGATGATCTTCGCGATTAGCGGGTCGTAGTGGCTCGATATCTCATCGCCTTCGGCCACGCCGGTGTCGATGCGCAGCTCCGGCGACTGCGCCGGCCACCGCAGATGCGCAATTCTGCCGACACTCGGCAGATACTCATTGGCCGGATCCTCGGCATAGATTCGCGCTTCCACGGCGTGGCCGTTCGGCGCAAGTGTTACAGCGTTCGCAGGTAGCGCTTCGCCGGACGCAACGCGTAACTGCAATTCGACCAGATCGAGCCCCGTGATCGCCTCGGTGACCGGATGCTCGACCTGCAGGCGCGTGTTCATTTCCATGAAATAGAAGGCGCCAGACGCGTCGAGGAGAAACTCCACGGTGCCCGCGCCGACATAGCCGACCGTGCGCGCAACCGTTACCGCCGCTTGCGCCATCGCGGCGCGCACGGCTGCGGGTACGCCCGGAGCCGGCGCTTCCTCGATCACTTTCTGATGACGCCGCTGCACGGAGCAGTCGCGATCGAGCAAGTGGACGACGTTGCCCTGCCGATCCGCGAAGATCTGTACCTCGACGTGCCGCGGTTCCTCGAGGTAACGCTCCAGCAACAAGGCGTCGTTGCGGAAAGCTGATCGAGCGATGCGACGCGCGGATTCAATCGCTGCCGGCAATGCGATGGCCTCGTGGACGATCTGCATGCCCTTGCCGCCGCCGCCGGCGACGGCCTTGAGAATGATCGGATATCCGACGTGCGCGGCAGCCGCCGTCAGGGCGTCGTCAGATTGATCGGAGCCATGGTAGCCGGCCAGCACCGGTACGCCGGCCTGCGCCATCATCTCTTTCGCTGCGCTCTTCGAGCCCATCGCTGCAATGGCAGCCGCGGGCGGCCCTACCCAGATGAGACCCGCTTGCACACACGCCGCAGCGAACGCGGCGTTCTCCGAGAGGAACCCATAGCCGGGATGTATCGCGTCTGCTTGTGCGCGGCGCGCCGCCGCGAGAATCGCGTCAATCGAAAGATAACTCTGCGCCGCGGCTGCGGGTCCGATGTGAAGCGCCTCATCCGCCAGGCTCACGTGACGGGCACCGCGATCGGCGTCTGAAAACACTGCAATGCTGGTGACACCGAGACAGCGCGCGGTACGGATGATCCGGCAGGCGATTTCACCGCGATTCGCAATCAACAGTCTGCGCAGCATGGCCATCCTGTCACATCCGGAAGATGCCGAAGCGCGTGTCTTCAATGGGCGCGTTGCGGCTGGCAGCAAGACATTGAGCGAGTACGCGGCGGGTATCGATCGGATCGATCACGCCGTCGTCCCACAGGCGCGCCGATGAATAATACGGATGCCCTTGAGCTTCATACCGTTCACGGATCGGCTCCTTGAACAGGCGTTCCTCGTCCAGGGACCAGGATTGTCCCTGCAACTCCAAGGCCTCGCGGCGAATCGTCGCGAGGACGGATGCCGCCTGCTCCCCGCCCATTACCGAGGTACGCGCGTTCGGCCACTGAAAAAGAAACCGGGGCGCATAGGCGCGCCCGCACATGGCGTAGTTGCCGGCGCCATAGCTGCCGCCAACGATGACGGTAAACTTGGGGACGCGTGCGGCAGCGACTGCGGTCACCATCTTGGCGCCATCACGCGCAATCCCACCAGCTTCCGCTTTCTTTCCCACCATGAATCCGGTGATGTTCTGCAGGAATACGAGTGGAATGTGCTCGCGCGCGCACAGTTCGATGAAGTGCGTCGCTTTCAACGCGCTCTCGGAAAAGAGAATGCCGTTGTTCGCAATGATGCCGACGGGATAGCCGCCGATATGCGCGTAGCCCGTGACGAGCGTGACACCATAGAGACGCTTGAATTCCTCGAACTCCGACCCGTCCACGAGTCGCGCGATGATCTCGCGCACGTCGTAAGGTTTGCGAAGACTCGCCGGCACCACGCCGTAGAGTTCAGCCGGATCGAACTGCGGTTCGCGCGCGGCCACAGGCGGCTCACGCGAGCCGGCTGGCGCACGCAGGTGCGCGACAATTCGCCGGGCAATCGCCAGTCCGTGCGCGTCGTTCTCGGCGTAATGGTCCGTGACACCTGATTCACGGCAATGCACGTCCGCGCCGCCCAGCTCCTCTGCGCTCACGACCTCGCCGGTCGCCGCCTTTACGAGCGGCGGTCCGCCGAGAAAGATGCGCCCCTGACCGCGCACAATGACATTTTCGTCCGACATGGCCGGCACGTAAGCGCCGCCCGCGGTCGATGAGCCATGCACGACGGCGATCTGCGCGATGCCGCGCGCCGAGAGGTTCGCCTGATTGAAGAAGATGCGCCCGAAGTGATCGCGATCGGGAAACACCGCGTCCTGGAGCGGTAAGAATGCCCCGCCGCTCTCGACGAGATAAATACAGGGCAAGCGATTTTCTGCGGCAATTTCCTGCGCCCGCAGATGCTTCTTGACGGTGATGGGGTAGTAGGTACCGCCCTTCACGGTGGGATCGTTGGCGACGACCATGCACTCGCGTCCCGAAACCCGGCCGACGCCCGTAATGATGCCGCCCGCGGGAATGTCATCCTCATAGAGCCTGTGACCCGCGAGCTGCGAGAGTTCGAGAAACGGCGTCCCAGGATCGAGCAGCTCGTCGATGCGTTCGCGCGCGAGGAGTTTGCCCTGCCCCAGATGCTTCTCACGCGCCTTGGTGCTGCCGCCGATCGCAATGCGGCCGACGGTTTCCCGCAGATCAAGGGCGAGTTGCCGCATGGCCTCAGCGTTGGCATGAAAGTCATCGCCCTGCGGATCGACCGCCGTGGACAGCACAGACATCGGATGGCCTCGCGGGATTGCCGCAATTCGACGCTGGGCATATATTGTCGGACAATCAGACTATCAGTCAATCCCATAATAAGTTAAATGGAGGCGGCGATGGCCAGCCCTGCCTGGTTCGACTTTGATTTCGGCCTCGGCGAAACCTGCGATGAAATCCGCACCCTGGTGCGCCGGATCGCAAGCGAGCGTATCGCTCCGCGCGCCGAAGAAATTGATCGCAGCAATGAATTTCCGCGTGACCTGTGGCCCCTCCTCGGTTCACAGGGACTGCTCGGCATCACCGTGCCGGAGTCTCTCGGCGGCGCCGCTCTCGGATATCTGGCGCACGTCATCGCCATGGAAGAGATCTCGCGCGCCTCCGCGTCCGTCGGTTTGAGTTATGGCGCGCACTCGAATCTCTGCGTCAACCAGATCGTGTTGAATGGCAATGAAGCGCAGCAAGCCCGCTACCTGCCCCGCCTGGTGAGCGGAGAGCATGTTGGTGCCCTCGCCATGTCGGAGCCCCTCGCCGGCTCGGATGTGGTGTCGATGCAGATGCGCGCCGAGCGCCAGGGCGACAACTATGTCCTGAACGGCAACAAGATGTGGATCACGAACGGACCCGATGCCGACGTTCTCGTTGTCTACGCCAAGACCGACCCGGCGGCGCGCGAACGGGGCATCAGCGCATTTATCGTCGAGAAGAACATGCCGGGATTCAGCACCGCGCAGAAGCTCGACAAGCTGGGCATGCGTGGCTCGAGCACTTCTGAACTCGTGTTTCGCGACTGCCCGGTGCCCGCCCAGAATCTTCTCGGCCGGGAAAATGGCGGCGTGCGTGTGTTGATGCGCGGGCTCGACTACGAGCGCATCGTGCTCGCCGCAGGGCCGCTTGGAATCATGGCCGCAGCCATCGATCTGGTGCTTCCCTACGTTCGCGAACGCAAGCAATTCGGCGCGGCGATCGGCACATTTCAGCTCATGCAGGCCAAGCTTGCGGACATGTACACCGAACTCAACGCGGCCCGCGCCTATGTCTACTCCGTCGCGCGCGCCGCTGACGCTGGCCGCGCCACCCGCAAGGACGCTGCAGCTTGCATCCTGTTCTCGTCCGAACGCGGTACGCAGGTGGCACTGCAGGCCATTCAGGCGCTCGGTGGCAACGGTTACATCAACGACTATGCGGCGGGCCGCCTGCTGCGCGACGCCAAGCTCTACGAGATCGGTGCCGGTACGTCTGAAGTCCGCCGCATGCTGATCGGGCGTGAGCTCTTTGCGGAGAGCGCCTGATGAATCTCTTCGAGCCACTCAACCACGAGCCGGCGTACCGCATGGTCGCCACCGCCATCGAGCGCAAGATTGTCGAGCGCACCTTGCGCGCGGGCGATGCGTTGCCCGCGGAAACCGCGCTGGCGGAACAATTCGGGGTGAATCGTTCCACGGTGCGCGAAGCTCTGCGCGAACTCGAAACTCATGGGCTGGTCGGTCGCCAGGCCGGCGGCAAGAAGCTCTACGTCACGCGCCCAAAACGCGATCGCGTGTCATCCGGTGTCAGCCGCGCGCTCGCCATGCACGGCGTGACGTTTCTCGAGCTGTGGGAATCGATGATGGCAATCGAACCGGCCGCGGCGCGCCATGCCGCCGACCGCCGCACCGAAGAGGAACTCGAAGTCATCGATCGACTGGTGGCAGCCGTGGCCGCTTCCCGCGATGGCCGGACAGCGGTCCCACTTGTGGTCGACTTCTTCGCGACGGTGGCGCGCGCAAGCCATAACCAGGTCCTCGTCATGGCGCAGGATCCATTGAACCGCCTGCTGGCGCCGACGCTGAGCCGCATGATCGACAAGCTGCCGCAAGCGCGAGCCCGGATCACCAGCGCCCAGCGACGCATTGCTGCTGCAATCCGTGACCGCAATGCAGAGGACGCCGCAGAGTGGATGGCGAAGCACATACGCGACTTCAAGCGCGGTTATGAGCTCGCCGGAATCGAACTGGAATACCGCGTACCGCTCGGCAGTTAGCCGTGCGTTGATAGCTTCGCCAGCTGGCGCCGTGCCGCGGCAAAATCCGGCGCGACGAGCAACGCCTTCTCCAGTTCGCTACGTGCGGCGGCAACGTCGCCCTGCTCAACGTAGCAGCGCCCGAGCCAGAAATAGGCATCGGCGCTGCCCCAGGACGGAAATTCAGTGGCGCCAGCCGGCACCGCTTCGAAAAGTTCGGTCGCTGTCTTGAACTTTCGGAACGCACGCGCCCGATCTCCGCCCAAACGGGCTGGCCGCCAATAATCGACGAGCGCGTCGGCCAGATGGGCGCGCGGGTTCTTTGGCGCGAGCTCCAGCGCCGCTGCGACGGCATCCGCGGCTTGCGGCCCATGGGTCACGGCCTTGACGACACCGATGCCGGCGAGCAAACCATGGCACGCCGCTTTCTGCGCAAACGCTTCAACGTCCTTGGAGCCCCGGTGGGTAAATCCCGCTACCAACTCCACGCATCTCTTGGCGGCGTCCTCCGCACCCGGCTTGTGTGTCGCGTCGAGCACTTGAGCAAGCCGATAAGCCGTGTGTGCCGCGAGGTAATGCAATAGCCGGTCGCCGTCGTGGTCCGCGGCGAGACCGGTGAGACTGCGTTCCAGTGTGCGCAGTGCGTTGGCATCTTCCGACAAGTAGCCAAACTCGATGCGGTTCTCGTAGTCAGCGGCTTCGTCGGTCGCAAGCTCAGCGCGCGCGCTGGAATAGAGGCCAATCGCCCCACAAGCGATGAGTGCGACCCGGACGAGCCAGCGATAGCTCATGACCTAGAGCTCTCTCAGGCCGCTCGCAATCGGCAGGCGCGCCGCGCGTATTGCCGGGAGTACGCCGCCGACCAAAGCTAGAACGAGTGCGTAGATGAGGCCCCATTGCAGGAGCTCCCCCGTGACCCTGAATGCAAACGTCACCTGACTGAAGCTCGACATGTTGAGCGTCGAGGTCTGCACGCCGTTGAAGGCCATGTAACCGATCGCGCCGCCGATGAGTGCGCCAATGAGCCCGAGCATCGTCGCTTCCACGAGTACCGACACCACCACCGGAAACGCGCCGAAACCAAGCGCACGCAGGGTAGCTATTTCGCGCGTGCGGGCCGCGACTGCGCCGTACATGGTATTGAGCGCGGCGAAAATGGCGCCGAGACCCATGAGGATCGCGATGGCGAAACCCGCGCTTCTGATGATGCCACGAAGCCTTGCGGACAGATTGGCGAGATAGTCGCGCTCGCTGACGACGCTGAGATTCACGCGTGGATCGGTCGTGACCGTATCCTTGAAGGCCCTGAAGGCTTCCGGTGATGTCAGCCGGGCACGAATCGACTGAACCGCCGTGCCGTAATTGAGTGTGCCTTGCAGCACCGTGAGATCACACCAGAGCTCCGATTCCGCGAGACCACCCGCGTCGCTGAAGATACCGACGACATTCCAGCGATTCGCACCGAGCTTGAGCTCACGCCCCATCTCGATGCCCGCGAATTGATGCGCCGCTCCCTGCCCAACGACAATCTCATTCGTGCCGGGCGTGAACATGTGTCCGCTGATGAAGTGCAGGTGGCTGCGTAACTTCGGTCCCTGCGGACCCATGCCGCGCAACGGCACGAGCGCCATCCCACCGGTCGCTTTGTTGATGAGGTCGACGCTGGAGAACACCTCACCCGAGACGAGCGGCCCATCGGCGTCACGCATGACCGAAGGCACGTCGCCGACGATCTTCACGGCATTGAGCGCGAGGCCGCTCTGCAACTCATCGCTCGAGCCTCCCCGCAGAATGATCATGACGTCCGGTGCGCCGGACAGTTCGAGCGTGGCACGAAATCCTTCGTAAATGGAAAAGACGCCGACGATGACGACCATGACGCCGGCAATTCCGACGACAGTGACGGCCGCTGATTGCCAACGAGTAACGAGCGTGCGCAGATTGAGCGCTGTAACAAGCCGTGCTTGCGAGAACGAGGATGCCATCGAGGGAGTCTCCGATCAGCCGCCGCGCAGAGCCTGGACGACACCCAGGCGCATCGCGCGCGCGGCGGGCAAAGCGCCCGCGGCCAAACCGAGCAGCACCGTAAGCACGAGTCCAAGCAGGAGCGCGTGCCCAGGGAGCTTGAAAAGCGGCAGCAATGTTGCGACGAAAGGCTGCATGCCGCGCGTGAGGAGCCACGCGAGTCCGAGACCCGCCGCACCGCCCGTCAGGGTCAGCAGGAGCGATTCGATCAGCACCAGCCACGTCACCGCCGCATGTGAGAAGCCAAGCGTCTTCAAAACGCCGATCTCACTGGTGCGTTCGCGCACCGCCTGCGCCATGGTATTGCCGGTTACGAGCAGCATCGTGAAGAACACGGCGAAGGCGACGGCCGAAAGAATGAGTCCGATGTTGCCCACCTGCTTCGCAAAATCTCCGACCCAGGTCTTCTCGCTGCCGCTCTTGGTCTCGTCCGGCGAGTTCTCGAACATCGTATCGATCTGTCTGGCGATGCGCGGCAGGTCAGCGGGATTCTCGAGGCGGCTCACCATCCAGCCGACACGGCCCCGGCCGAACTGGCGCGACTCGTCGAGATACTTGTACTGCATGAAGACGCCGTTGTTGTTGCCGTTCGGCCGGTCGAAGATGCCACGGATGTTGACGTCCCAGGTATTGCCGTTCGCCTTGTACGGAATGTTCTGCTGCAACGGGATGTGGTCCCCGACGTGCCAGCCATACTGCGCGGCGATATCCTTGCCGACGATCACGCCGGCGCGATCGATAAACCAGGCCCGCTTCTCCACCTCCGTGATCCTGATCTCCGGATAGACGTCGATGAATGCCTCCGGCTCAACGGCGATCACCTGCAGAGGCTTGTGCTCGTCCTGATACCAGCCGCCAAACCAGACCTGCGGGCTCACGAACTTCACACCGGGCACGGCGCGCACTTTTCCGAGATAGCCGCCCGGCAGGTCGCGGACGATCGTCATGCGATGCTGCGTCATCAACCGGTCATCAGAGGCGGCTTCAACACCGCCGAAAAACGCGAAGCGCAGCGCTTCGAGCAGTCCGAACAGCAGAAATGCGACCAGGATCGACAGCAGCGTGAACACTGTCCGCAGCCGGCGGCGCCAGAGATTGGCCCAGAGCAAAGGCAGGAAGCGGAACATCAGGCGGCCTCGCTGGTGAGTGAGCCTTTATCGAGGTACAAGATGTGCTTGGCGTGCGCGGCTGCGCGCGGATCGTGCGTCACCATCACGATGGTCTTGCCGTGCTTTTGATTGAGCGCCGTCAGCAAGTCGAGTATTTCGTCGCCTGCCTTGCGGTCGAGATCCCCGGTCGGTTCGTCGCACAGCAGAATCCGTGGATCGCCGACGATCGCGCGCGCAATGCCGACGCGCTGCTCCTGGCCACCGGATAGCTCCCGCGGCTTATGCTTCGCACGGTCGGAGAGTCCGACGAGCGCGAGCGCCGCCGCCGTGCGCTTGGCCCGATCCGCGCTCCCGAGCCGCGTTAACAATAGTGGCAACTCGACGTTGCCGGCGGCACTCAGGACCGGCAGCAGGTTGTACATCTGAAAGACGAAGCCAACGTTATCCGCGCGCCAGCGCGCGAGCTTGCCATCCGAGAGCTGCTCGAGACGCTGGCCCGCCACTTCGACCGAGCCCTGTGAAGGACGATCGAGCCCTCCGATCATATTGAGCAGTGTCGTCTTGCCGGAGCCGGACGGTCCCATGAGCGCGAGAAAATCCCCGGCGGGCACCTCAAGGCTCAGGTGGTCGAGCACGTGCACCGTCTCGCTACCGCGCCGGTAATCCTTGCTCGCGCCGATGACGCGGACCAGAGGTGCATTGCTCATCAGATCATCCTCGAGAGACTTTGCGTTTGAGTTTCGGACGCCAGTGTCAGGATTTCTTTACGGTGATCTTCGCGCCATCGCGCAGCTCAGGCGACGGCCTGAGGATGACAGTATCGCCCGCCGCGATCCCAGCCAGCACATCGGCGGCATCTGACCGTGTGGCGCCAAGCCGCACGGCGCGGCGTTCCGCATTGCTACCGTGCACGACCCAAACGACCGCCTGCTCACCTTCGTGCGCTACTGCTGCAAGCGGAATCCGCGCCACAGCCCTGGCCGCTGCGGGGTCCGCGGGCGCAGCGTCCAGGAAGTGCACCTTCACTCCCATGTCGGGGAGAATGCGCGCGTCGAGCTGATCGAAGGCGATGCGCACGCGCACGGTCGCCTTCTCCCGATCCGCCGTCGGCACGATGTTGATCACGTGACAGGCGATCACCCAATCGGGGTACGCGTCGAGCGTCGCTTCCGCGTGCTGGCCGGCAGCCACGCGATTGATGAAGGCCTCATTCACATCGACCTCGATCTCGCGCGAGTCCATGTCCACAATCGTGGCGATGCCCGTGCGCGTGAATCCGCCACCCGCGGAGACCGGCGATACCATCTCGCCCGGCTGGGCATCTTTGGAAGTGACGACGCCCGCGAATGGTGCGCGCACTTGCAGATCGCCGAGATTCACCTGTGACAAGCGCACATTTCCCTGGGCGACATCGACCTGGCTGTTGAGCGAAGCGAGGCGCGCGCCGAGTGCGCCGGCATCCGCCTCGGCGGAATCGAGATCGGTCTGACTGATGAGATTGCGGTCGCGCAGGGTGCGTCGCCGCTCGAGGAGGCGCTGGGCGTCGGTCAAACGCACCTCGACTTCGGCGAGGTCCTTGCGGGCAACCTCCAGCTGCCGCTCGGCGACATTGAGCTGCGCGCGACTCGTCGACTCGTCGAGGCTTGCAAGCACCTGCCCTTCCTTGACTACCATGCCCTCCTCGATGAAGACGGCAACCACCTTGCCGGTGACTTTGGACGACACCGTAGCGAGGCGCCGTGCCACTACGTAGCCGGAGGCGTCGAGCACAGTGGCCGCGCCAGATCCGGCGACGCCTTGTGCAGTGGCCGTCTCAACCTCCATCCCATCGCTGCTGCGGAGGAACCAGACGACGCCAACCGCGAGCAACATGGCAACCGCGCCCACGATCAGCCAGCCGCGCCCGCGGCCGGGGCCAGCGCGGTATTCGCCTGAGCGCTCGATACGCAGGCTGTTGAGTGCGTCCTCGTCTACTGGCATGGTTCGTTCTGGTGTAGGCGCGGAAATTTGGGCGCAGAAAGATAGCACAGGCGCGTCTGAAGGTACCGCCCGGGCGGAGAGCGGCATGCAACTGGTCGACATCGGCATCAATCTGACGCATGCGAGCTACGACGCCGATCGTACGGAGGTGCTCGCGCGCGCGCGCGCCGCCGGTGTCTTACAGCTGGTGGTCACGGGCAGCGATCTTCCGAGCATCGCGCGCGCAGTCGAACTCGTGCGCCGGTATCCCGGCATGCTCACGGCCACCGCCGGCATTCACCCGCATCACGCGCTCGAACATGACGACGACACGACAGCGTCATTGCGCGCCTGGCTCAAGCGTCCGGAGATCGCGGCCGCCGGCGAATGCGGACTCGACTACTTTCGCAACTACGCGCCACACGACGCGCAGCAAAGATCATTCCGAAGGCAGCTCGAACTCGCGGTGGAGTGCCAGCGGCCGGTGTTTCTGCACCAGCGCGATGCGCACGATGACTTCATGAAGATCCTGAAGGAATTCCGTGCTCGGCTACCGGGAGCGGTTGCCCACTGCTTCACCGGCACGCTAGCCGAAGCGCGCGCCTGCCTCGAACTCGACCTGCACATTGGCATCACAGGATGGATCTGCGACGAGCGGCGCGGTGCCCATCTCCTCGAGCTCGTGAAGTTCATCCCGGCGGATCGCTTGATGCTGGAGACCGATGGGCCATACCTGCTGCCGCGGGATCTCAAACCGAGGCCTGCAACAAGGCGCAACGAGCCGATGTATCTTGCGCACATACTGCGCACCGTGGCAGCCGCCCGCGGTCAATCCGCTGAGCAAGTCGCCGCGGACACGACGCGCGTCGCGCGCGCGTTCTTTAGGCTGCCGGAGCCTGCATAGTGTTGCAGAACATACATGATAATAATCGCCTAATACATTGAGTTAACAAGGTTTAGCAGTGAACACCCAGACCATCAAAGAGTTCGTGGACCGCCGCTGGCAAGACTCCATCATTGGCGAGATCGAGCGCTATATCGCGATCCCCAACAAGTCACCTGGCTTTGACAGCGCCTGGGCTGAGCACGGTCACATGGATCGGGCGGTCAATCTGATCGCGGATTGGAGTCGCAAGCAGGCTCTTAAGGGCGCGGTGGTCGAAATCGTGCGCTTGCCAGGCCGGACCCCGCTCTTGTTCGTTGATATCCCGGGCAGCGGCAATGATTGCGTGCTGCTTTACGGCCATTTCGACAAGCAGCCGGAATTCACCGGCTGGGCCGACGGCCTCGATCCCTGGACACCCGTGATGCGCGATGGCCGCCTCTATGGGCGCGGCGGCGCCGATGACGGCTACGCCGTGTTCAGTTCGCTGACTGCAATCGCGGCGTTGCAAGCCGCCGGCGTACCACATGCGCGTTGCGTCGTACTCATCGAAGGCTGTGAAGAGAGCGGCAGCTACGACCTGCCCCACTACATCGAGCATCTTGGCGCGCGTATCGGTGAGCCATCGCTCGTCGTGTGCCTCGACGCCGAATGCGGCAACTACGAGCAGCTCTGGTGCACGACGTCGCTGCGCGGCAATCTCACCGGCACATTGACCGTCGAGGTGCTGACCGAAGGCGTGCACTCCGGGATGTCCAGTGGCATCGCGCCCTCGTGTTTCCGGATACTGCGTCAACTCCTGTCGCGCATCGAAGATCCTGTCTCGGGTGACATGCTGCTGGCGGAGCTACACGCTGCGGTCCCGGCGGATCGCCAGCGCCAGGCCCGGGCAACCGCTGCATTGCTCGGCGCAGAAGTGTATCGAAAGCTCCCTTTCGTCAAAGGCGCACAGCCGCTTTCGAATGATCCGGTGGAACTCCTGATTGGCAGCACCTGGCACCCGACGCTGGTCATCACCGGTGCCGATGGCCTGCCGGCGTTGCGCGACGCGGGCAACGTTCTGCTGCCGTCAGTCTCGGCACGACTGTCAGTGCGTTTGGCGCCGACCACGGATCCCGCGCGCGCAGCCTCTGCGCTGAAGACAGCGCTGGAGAGCGATCCACCCTATGACGCGCGTGTGCGCTTCGACATCGATTCATCGACGAGTGGCTGGAATTCCCCGACGCTCGCGCCCTGGCTTGAAGCGTCGCTCGAGGCCGCATCGCAGAAGTTCTTTCAGCGCCCGGCCATGTACATGGGCGTCGGCGGAAGTATTCCATTCATGGGCATGTTGGGCGAGAAATTCCCGCGTACGCAATTCATGATCACCGGCGTGCTCGGACCGCATGCGAATGCTCACGGTCCGAATGAGTTCCTGCACATCGACACGGCGCGGCGCGTCACAGCCTGCGTCTCGCAGGTAGTGGCGGACCACTTCGTCCGCCGCTAGGGCGACTTTAGAAAATCAGGCGCGAGCGTTGCCCGCCGAGCGTGCTCGCCACGGTGTGGCGCTTGACGTGTTCCCAGCCGCCGCGGAACTTGCCGACGTGGGCGGTCATTGTGCTCTTGTCGACCGGGGCAAACTCGGCCGCGAGGGATTCGAGCATCAAAACATATTTCGGCATGCCTTTCGGAAAGCGCGCGCGGTTCGTGAATATGATGCGCCCTTCCACGGGCGCATCGCCCGCGAGCATGCGCACGGCGGCGAGACGGTCGTAAAGGGCCTGCTGCGGATTGGCGAAGGAAAAGCGGCGGTTGCGCGTCATCACCGCCCACTCGCTCATCTGATCGCCGCCAAAGATATTGCCGCCGACCCTGCGCAGATCGACGATCAGGATGCCGCGCTGGGTAAGGAGCAGAAAATCGATGTGGAAATGCCCGTCCATGCCATCCGGCACCATCACGTTCATGAGCGATTCGTAGCCCACCCGATTGACGGCGGCAACGAGGCGGCGCTCGGTGCGAAAGGCCCGATAGCGCGCGAGCGCGTACAGCCCCGCGACCAGCACCGCAACCATGCCGGCGAGGGACGGTCCCCACTGGCGGATCAACTCCTGCATCTGGGCATTCATTCGGTGCTCAACCTGGTGTCAGGAATCCATCAGCAACGGCCGCAACTCTTCGAGTCGCGCGCCGATCTCACTCGATCGGCCGGGAAGTCCCAACAGGTTTGCCAGGTCTGGTGGGACCTCCACTGCGTGGCCGATCAAGGGCTCAACGATGGTATCGAACTTTGCCGGGTGAGCGGTCGCGACGATCACCCAGGGTCCGCGGGCACGCTGTTCGGCTCCCAGAAGATCGTACACGCGCGCGGCGGTGGCTGTATGCGGACACCAGATGCGCTGATAGCGCACGTAGTCTCCCCGAATCTGCTCGCGAATCTCGGCA
>JBGPLJ010000053.1:0-14575 GCA_041486385.1 Steroidobacteraceae bacterium | reverse complement strand
TACCAGGGTGCTTCCTACAAGTCGTACCGCGGCATGGGTTCGCTCGGCGCGATGTCGGAAAAATACGGTTCGGCGGACCGCTATTTCCAGGACACGACGACCGAGCTTGAAAAGCTCGTGCCGGAAGGCGTGGAAGGCCGCGTGTCCTACAAGGGCAGCCTCGTGTCGATCCTGCATCAGCTCGCCGGCGGCTTGCGCGCGGCGATGGGTTACACCGGCAGTCAGGACATCGAGCAGATGCGCACCAAGCCGAAATTCGTGCGCATCACGACCGCAGGCGTCCGTGAGAGCCACGTACACGACGTTGCGATCACCAAGGAAGCGCCGAACTACCGCGTCAGCTGAACATGGCAACCGTTCCGGCCCAAAATCCGCAATCGGACGAGAAATCACCCGCCATCCTGCCGGACATTCACGCCCACCGGATTCTGATTCTCGACTTCGGCGCGCAGTACACGCAGTTGATCGCGCGCCGCGTGCGCGAAATCGGAGTTTACTGCGAGATCCGGCCCTGGGACGTCGCCGACGCCGACGTTCGCGCCTTCCATCCGCGCGGCATTATTCTCTCCGGCGGTCCCGAGTCGGTGACCGCGAGCGATCCGCCGCGCGCGCCGCGCGCGGTGTTCGAACTCAACGTGCCCGTGCTCGGCATCTGCTATGGCATGCAGACGATGGCGCAGCAGTTGGGTGGTCGCGTGGCCCCTTCGACCCACCGGGAATTCGGCTACGCGCAAGTCGCCGTGGTGGGCGCCTCGCGACTACTCGATGGGCTGCAGGATCACGCGGATGCCGGTGGCCGTGCGCTGCTCGATGTCTGGATGAGTCACGGCGATCGGGTCGAGGCCTTGCCCCCCGGCTTCACGCAAATCGGCTCGAGCGGCAACGCGGAATTTGCCGCGATGGCGGACGAGTCGCGGCGCTACTACGGTGTGCAATTCCACCCGGAAGTGACGCACACGAAACGCGGGCACGACATTCTCGAGCGCTTCGTCCGCGAGATCTGTCAGTGCGATGCGCTCTGGGACACCGGCAACATCATTGCGGACAGCATCGAGCGCGTGCGCGCGCAGGTCGGCAAAGCGCGTGTGCTCCTCGGCCTGTCGGGCGGCGTCGACTCCTCGGTCGTCGCCGCGCTCCTGCATCGTGCGATCGGCGATCAGCTGATCTGCGTCTTTGTCGACCACGGGCTTCTGCGCCTCAATGAGGGCGATGAGGTCATGCAGACCTTCGCGCAGCACATGGGTGTTGAGGTCCTGCGCGTCAACGCGGCCGACCGATTCCTGAAAGCCCTTGCGGGCGTCACCGATCCCGAAGCCAAGCGCAAGATCATCGGGCGCGAGTTCATCGCGGTGTTCGATGAGGAGTCCGCCAAACTCTCCGGCATCGACTGGCTCGCCCAGGGCACCATCTACCCCGACGTCATCGAGTCCGCAGGCTCCGCCACGGGCAAGGCGCACGTCATCAAGTCGCATCACAACGTTGGCGGCCTGCCGGCGGGCATGCGCATGCAGTTGATCGAGCCGCTGCGCGAACTCTTCAAGGACGAAGTGCGCCGCGTCGGCGTCGAACTCGGGCTGCCGCGCGAACTCGTGTTCCGTCACCCGTTCCCGGGCCCGGGCTTGAGCGTGCGAATTCTGGGCGAGGTGCGCCAGGAGCACGCGGATCTGCTGCGCCGTGCGGATGCGATCTTCATCGAGGAGCTGCGGCGGCACGCTCTGTACGATCGCGTGAGTCAGGCCTTCGCGGTGTTTCTGCCGGTGCGCTCGGTGGCGGTCATGGGTGATGGGCGCCGCTACGACTACGTCATCGCACTGCGCGCCGTCGAGACGGTCGATTTCATGACCGCGCAGTTCGCGCGCCTGCCCTACGAGTTCCTTGACGTCGTGGCGCGCCGGATCACCAACGAAGTGGCCGGCGTCTCGCGCGTTACCTACGACATCTCCGGGAAGCCGCCCGCGACGATCGAGTGGGAGTGAGCGACGCATGGCGAGCTACGGCGATCGGGACTTCATGCGCCAGGCGCTCGACCTGGCGAAGCGCGCCGGCGTAGCGGGCGAGGTGCCGGTCGGTGCGCTGGTGGTCGCGCGCGACAAGATTGTTGGCGTCGGCTGGAATCAACCCATCGGCCGGCATGATCCCACCGCCCATGCGGAGATCGTGGCGCTGCGCGCCGCGGGCGTGAATCTGGAAACCTATCGGCTCATGGGCTGCACGATGTACGTGACGCTCGAGCCCTGCGCGATGTGCGCCGCGGCCATGGTTTACGCGCGCATCGATCGTGTCGTCTTCGGCGCCTGGGACCCGCAAGTAGGCGCAGCGGGCAGCGCGATCAACATTCTGAATTCGCCCGTGATGAATCATCGCGTCGATGCGTTTGGCGGCGTGCTCGCCGAGGAATGCTCGGAGCTGCTCGCGCAATTTTTCGCACAGCGCCGCTGACGAAAAGCCATCAGATCTATCTTTGCGCCACTGCAAGGTGCGATTGCTGGGAGACCGGATTGGGGAGGTCCTTTCGGGATCGTAAAAAACAGGACGTTTTTTCCGAAGCCTACAGGGATGTATTTACGGCGGTCCCGAAAGGACCTCCCCGATTCGGTCTCCACGACTTCCGTCCGCGAAAATAGATCTGACGCCCTGCAGATCAGCGCCGCGAGATGACGGCGGGCTGCACCGCCGTGTCCTGTGCGACCCATTCGAGGACATCGAGGTAGCCACGGACGTTGTCGACGAATCGCACTGGCTCCCAGCCGCGCGCGTAGCCGCGCTTCACCTTGCCATACCATTTCTCCTGGGCGAGCAGGGGCAGGTGCGCGCGCACGTCCTGCCAGGCGTCGGGATTGTGGCCGCGCATCTGCGTGAGCACGCGCGCGTCCTCGAGATGACCGAAGCCGACGTTGTACGCGGCAAGCGCGAGCCAGGTGCGATCGGGCTCCGCGATACGCGCGGGAATCATGTCGCGCACGCTGATGAAATACCGGGCTCCGCCCAGGATGCTCTGGCGCGGATCCGCGCGATCGGAGATGCCCATCGCGTGCGCCGTGTCTTCGGTCAACATCATGATGCCGCGCACGCCCGTCGGTGACACTGCGTCGGGATTCCATTGCGATTCCTGGTAACCAATCGCCGCGAGCAGTCGCCAGTCCTCGCCGACACCGCTCGCCGCTTCCTTGAACCAGACCCGATAGCGCGGCAGGCGCGAGCCGATATGCTCGATGAAGTCGCGTGCACCCACGTATTCGAAGCGATCGTTCTGACCGAAGTACCGATCAACGAGCTCCGCGAGTGCGCCGCTCGCCGTCTCTTGCGCGAAAAATGCATGCACGCTGTCGGCGAGCGATGTGTCGCCGCGGCGCAGGGCCCAGGCAACGGCCTGCTCGTCCGGCAGGTCGAATGCCACGCGAATTTCCGGATAGAGCGCGTGGGCGAGGGCGAATTCCGTCGAGTCCGTGATGGTGTAATCGATGTCGCCACTGGCGACGCGGGCAGCCAGGTCGAGCGATTCGTCACGATGGTTCTCGACCCACACCAGATCCGGCATCGAATTGCGCAGCTCGCGCAGGAGTTCCGCATGCCGGCTGCCCGCGATCACTTCGAGGTGACCGCCGTTGACGGCCGCCATGTCACGCGGCTTGGGCTGGCCCATGCGGTAGACGAGATGCTGGCGGATTTGCTGATAGGTCGGGCCGTAGGCGATCGCGTCCTTCCAGTCATCGCTCACGGTGAGGCCGGCCGCGGCGAGATGCGCCCGGCCGCTCGTGATCTCGTCCTTGATCATCGCGAGCCGCGGCACGGTGTAGATGTAAAGAGCGACCCCAAGCTTGCTGGCGAAGCGATTTGCGAGCTCGTATTCAGGCCCTTCCGGACCGTTGGCGCCAAGGTAATACGCGGTCGGGCTGTTGCGGGTTACCACCCGCAGTTCACCGAGGTCGCGGATTTGGTCGAGAAGCGGCGGCACCCGCTGGCAAGTGCCGAGCAGCGCGAATGCAACAACCGCGATCGCGAGCGAGATGGAACGCAAACGTAAATTCCGCTTCAGGCTCGAATTCGAGCGCCGCTACGCTAGAATACCGCGCCCTGCGGTTCGTGCTGAAACGCGATCGCGGGTTCCATCCGGAGAGGTACCGAAGCGGTCATAACGGCGCGCACTCGAAATGCGATGGGGGCTAACGCCCCACGTGGGTTCGAATCCCACCCTCTCCGCCATCCAGTTCGCAGGCTTCAGGTCCGCAACGCTCCCGGGTGTCCGAGGCTCGCGTCCAATGCCGCGCGCAGCGCGACCGCAGCGTCATCGACTGCCTGCGGGCTGCGCCACGCGACGAAGCCATCCGGGCGCACCAGCGTCGCGCCAGCGCGTGAGATGCCGAAGGCCTGAAGGTAATGCTCCTCCGGATCGTCGAGATCCTTGCCCATCCGGAAGGCCTCGAACGGAAGCCCTGGGAATGAGGGTCGCAGCGCTTCGACCGCTTCCATCCACGCCGCGCCGTCGCTGCCGGCGAGCAGCAGGTGACTGCCAGTGAGATCGATCGTGGAGACGCGTTCGCCCCCGCGCCGTAGCCACAGGTGAGGCAGGCGCGAACCGGGCCTGCCGCAGGTCGTGCGCGGATCGGCATGCGGTGCGTCAGGCGCGTCGTACAGCGTGCCCAGCTCAATCTCGAAGTCATCGGCGATGGGCGCCGGTTGCGTGCTCGCGGCGAGCCACGGCGCCGTGCGTGCGACGTAGCGCGAGAACGCCTGCTCGACGGTGAAGCGGCAGACAGGAAGGCGTTCGCGCTCATAGCTGTCGAGCAGCGCCGGATGCGCCTGACCGCCGAGCACGAGCGCGAGCTTCCAGGCGAGATTGTGCGCATCGTGGATGCCGGTGTTGCCGCCGAAGCCGCCCGTCGGCGGCATCAGGTGGGCGGCATCTCCGGCAATGAAGACGCGGCCTTCCCGGAATCGCTGCGCGACGCAGGCTGTGGCGCGCCAGCGGCTGAGTCCGTCGATGCGCACGGGCAGGTCTGGGTCGCCGGCGGCCGCGCGCACCAGCGCGAGGAGACGCGCCTCGCTGACGTCGGCGGCGGCGTTCGCTGCGGCCTCCGGATCCACTGCCGGGTCGCCGACGATATTGACCGCGAGGAAGCCGGCGGTCGCGGCGCGGTTCAGCCGGAAGAAACCGCGCAGCGTCGCGTTGTTGACGTAGATGAGGCTCCACGCGTTGTCGCCGACGAAGCGCCTCAGGTCAGCAGTGAAGTAGATGGTCACGGAGTGCGAGAACGCGCCGCGCCCCTCGACGCCAATGCCGAGCGCTTCGCGCACGCGGGAGTGCCCGCCGTCCGCGGCGATCAGATAGCTGCCCCGCAGCTCGCGTGAGCCGCCGCCGTCGACGTCGCGGATCGACACGCTGACGCCGCTAGTGTCCTGGCGAAGGCCCGTGATCTCGACGCCTCGCAGGATCGTCGCTCCCGATGACTGGGCGCGGTCGCGCAGGATGGGCTCGAGGTTCGGCTGGTTCAGGAAAAGCCGGCGGCAGGGGCTCAAGGCGTCGACGCCCGCATTGAGGTTCAGGATGAAATCAGCGAGCTTGCGGCCGGCGAGCGTGTCCCGTGCAATGACTGCGCCTTCCGGAACGAAGTCCCGCGCGGACCCATCGACCACGCGGTCCTCGATGTCGAGCGAGCGGAACAGCTCCAGCGTCCGCATGTGGAAGAAGGCCGCGCGCGGCAGCGGCGAAATATCCTTCAGCCGCTCGAGCGTCACGGATCGTACGCCATGCTGCGCGAGAAAAGCCGCGGCCGACAGGCCGACCAGGCCGCCCCCGGCAATGAGGACCGGTGCATCGTTCGTCATGCTGCCCCTTCAATCGGGTCTTGCGGGGACGAGTATGCACCGAAATAAAAACGGCCCGGTGACCTGGTTGCGAGCCGCCGCCGCCAAACGACCCGAGCGTGCTAGGACGCGTCGCCCACCTGGCGTTCGCGCTGTGACGCGGCCCCTTCAAGTTCACGCAGGCTCGATTCGTAGGCGCGTGCGAAGGCTTCGACGAAGACGTGCGGCATCGAATCGCCCGCGCCCTGCGTCAAGCCCTGGAAGAACTCCGTGTAGAGTTCCCAATTGCGGGCCTTGACGTTGCCCACCATGATGCTCGAGCGTTTCGCGCCGCGCGCGAAGCGTTCCTCGAGTTCCTGCGGGCTCAAACGCTGGATGAAATCGGTGAGAGCGGCTTCCATCGCTTCCATGAGCGCACGCTCGTGGTGGCTTACTTCCAGAAAGCCTGAACGCAAGGCTTCCGCCTGTGAAACGTTGCGCGCTGTCGAACCAGCTAGCAGCCGGCGCAGGGTTTCATCCACGCCCGCAGCGAGCGCCAGTGCATTGTCGCCCTCTTCGGGCGTCTGGATTCTCAGTCTCTGCTTCAATTCGACGCGCAACTGGCGGCTCGCCGTAAGGCCGAGCGCCATCTCGCGCAACAGCTGGCCGGCAACCTGCAGAAATCGTCCGTGCAGTTCCGTCGGAATCGCAGAGGCGGGGATGCCCGCACCCCGGCAAAGGCTCTGAACGGCGTTGGCGACCTCGCCCGCGTCCCCTGCGTCGACTTTCTGGCGAATGCCGGAAACGGAGGCCAAGTTCTCCGCGGGTGCCGCCGCGGCTGCCGGCGTTGCGGACTTTGAAGAAGTATACGGACGCGTCGCCATGTGCCAGGGCGCCTTGCCTGCGCGCGGCGCTGGCGGTGCCTCGGGCGTCGACAGCGGTTTGCCGTCGAGCAGCGACTTCACCGTGGGACGGCCGCGCGGCCGCATGGGCACGCGTTTGCCGGGTGACTTGATCGGTTGCCCATAGGCGTCCACGGGGCCGTAGGCGCTGCCCGATTCGCCATTGTGATCGGCAGCGAGCAGCGAATCGAGATCGAGCGACTCGCCGAGATCATTGCTGGTCGACTTGACGGCAGCGGATCCGCCGCGCCCGTCGTAAGCGACGATCCCGCTCTTGTCCGGGGGAAAGTCGTTGGCCTCGTCGATGCTCACCAGCACTTCGAAATCGCCGAAGCGCAGGCGATCGCCATCCTTCAGATCGTGTTCGATCGACTTGCCGAGCGGATCGGTCGCGTCATTGACGTAGATGCCGTTCGTGCTGGTGTCGACGAGCACGTAGAGGCCCGCGCGATACTCGATGCGCGCGTGATGCGCCGAGATGTAGCGCTCCGGGTCGGGCAGAATCCAATCGTTGTCCGCAGCGCGGCCAATCGAGCCGCCGTGCACGCCAAAGACTTTGCTGGCGCGAGCGGCCAGCTGCTTGCTTTGCGAGCTGACAACGCGCAAACGCATCGCCATGATCTTCCCTCGCTAGAAAAACGCGGCCTCCATCCAAAAGAGCGCCGCCACACACCACAATGGCCGTCTCCGTCTCCTGTCGCGATCCGGGCCCCCGCCCGAACCGCCACCCCCGAGCCGGGCGGCACCGTATAATGCGATGCAAGTTAACAGTGCGCGGGGCCGGTGTTATGGCTGCCAGTCACATTTTCAAAGTCATGTTCGTGAACCAGGGCAAGGTCTATGAGATCTATGCGCGCAAGGTTGCCCATGGCGCACTTTTTGGCTTTATCGAGGTCGAGGAACTGGTCTTTGGCGAGCGTTCCACGGTGGTGGTCGACCCGGCGGAAGAGAAGATTAAGTCCGAATTTGAAGGCGTAAAACGCACGTACCTGCCGCTGCATTCGATCTTGCGCATCGACGAAGTGAAGAAGCAGGGCGTCAGCAAGATCACCGTCGTCGAAGGCAGCAACGTCGCTCAATTTCCGGTGCCCATCTACCCGCCGGGCGGCGGTCCCAGCGCCCGCAAATAGTTCCAGGCCTGCAATTGGCGGCGCCCGATTCACTTCTGTATGATTCGCGCCCCGCTCAAGAGCCCAGCCCAAGAATGCTGCAACTCGCCGGCGCGCCTGCACTTTCCGCCTTTCGTCTCGACAAACTTCTGCGCGCGCTGAAAGCTGACCGCCCGGATATCTCGGCGGTCGATGCACATTTTCTGCACATCGTCGATGAGCGCCGGCCGCTCGAGGCTTCCGAGCGGCGACTCCTGGAGCGCTTGCTGACTTATGGACCGCGACTCGCGGATGCAGCCGTCCAGGGCTCGCTGATTCTGGTCATTCCGCGGCCCGGAACGATCTCACCCTGGTCGAGCAAAGCCACGGATATCGCGCGCGTCTGCGGCCTTGATGCGGTCGAGCGCATCGAGCGCGGCATCGTCTACCGGATTGCTTCCGGGCGTGCGGTCACGCAGGACGACCTCGCGCGGATCGCCACGCAGCTCTTCGACCGCATGACCGAAAGCGCCGTGTTTGATGTCGCCGATGCGGCGGCGCTCTTTGCGCGCCACGAGCCACGGTCGTTTGCGAGCATTGCGCTCGGCGCCGCGGGGCGCGCAGCGCTCGAGCGCGCGAACGTCGAACTGGGTCTCGCGCTCTCGGCCGACGAAATCGATTATCTCTTCACGAACTATCGGCGCCTCGGGCGCGACCCGACCGATGTCGAGCTCATGATGTTCGCGCAGGCGAATTCCGAGCACTGCCGGCACAAGATCTTCAATGCCGACTGGATCATCGATGGCAAGCCCCAGCCGAAGACGCTCTTTGCCATGATCCGCAACACGTACGAACGCAACTCGCGCGGCGTGCTATCCGCGTATCGCGATAACGCAGCGGTGCTCGAGGGTCCAACGGCGGCGCGCTTGTTTGCGCAGGATGCGGGCGTAACGCAGGCGTACGCCTATGCGTACCGCGAGGAACCGATCGACATCGTGCTGAAGGTCGAGACGCACAATCATCCGACCGCGATCTCGCCGTTTCCCGGCGCCGCGACCGGGTCAGGTGGCGAAATACGCGATGAGGGCGCAACTGGCCGCGGCGCGAAGCCGAAAGCGGGTCTCGCCGGTTTTTCCGTCTCCAATCTTCGAATTCCCGGCTTCGAACAGCCTTGGGAAGAGAGTCACGGCAAGCCGGATCGTATCGCGTCCGCGCTCGACATCATGCTCGAGGGGCCGATTGGCGCGGCCGCATTCAACAATGAATTCGGCCGTCCGACTATCTGCGGCTATTTCCGTACCTACGAGCAGCGCGCCGGCACCGGCGCGAGCGCTAAACTTTTCGGTTATCACAAGCCGATCATGATCGCCGGCGGACTCGGCAATATCCGGCGCGTGCACGTCGCGAAGTCAGAGGTAAGCGTTGGCGCCCGGATCGTCGTGCTGGGCGGGCCCGCGATGCTCATCGGGCTCGGCGGCGGTGCGGCGTCGTCCGTAACGAGCGGTGTTGCAAACGCCGATCTCGATTTCGCGTCGGTTCAGCGCGGCAATCCCGAGATGCAGCGGCGCGCGCAGGAAGTCATCGATCGTTGCTGGGCCCTGGGTGACACGAATCCTATCGAGCTCATTCACGACGTGGGTGCCGGCGGTCTCGCGAACGCCGTGCCGGAGGCGATCGCACACAGCAAGCGGGGCGGCCGCATCGCGTTGCGCAATGTGCCGAACGCAGAGCCCGGCATGTCGCCCATGGAGCTCTGGTGCAACGAATCGCAGGAGCGCTACGTCCTCACGATCGCGCCCGAACGCATGGCGCAGTTCGCGGAGTTCTGCCGGCGCGAGCGCTGCCCGTACGCCGACATCGGTGCGATCACCGACGACGGTGAACTCATAGTCGAGGACGCGCATTTTCACAATCGCGCCGTCGACATGGCCGTCGATGTGCTGCTGGGGAAGCCTCCGAAGATGACGCGCGACGTGCGCCGCGTGAGCCGACCGGGCGCACCCTGGAATCCGGCGGCTTTCGATGTGCGCGAGGTGGCGGAGCGCGTACTGCGGCTGCCTGCGGTTGCCGACAAATCCTTTCTCATCACGATCGGCGATCGCACGGTCGGTGGGCTCATCAGCCGGGACCCGATGGTCGGACCCTGGCAGGTGCCCGTATCAGACGTGGCAGTCACTACGAGCGGCTTCAAGACTATGCAGGGCGAGGCCATGGCAATGGGCGAGCGCACACCGGTTGCGGTGCTCGACGGACCTGCTTCCGGGCGACTCGCCGTGGCGGAAGCCATCACGAACATCCTCGCGGCCGACATCAACACGCTGAGTGACATCCGACTGTCGGCCAACTGGATGGCAGCCTGCGGCGAACCCGGAGAAGACGCGGAGCTCTACGCGACCGTGCGCGCAGTGGGCGAGGAGTTCTGTCCGGCGCTCGGCATCACCATACCCGTCGGCAAAGATTCGCTGTCGATGAAATCCGCGTGGCAGGACGCGCAGGGTGCGCATTCCGTACAGGCGCCGGTTTCCTTGATTATCTCGGCGTTTGCGCCAGTGTCCGATGTGCGGCGAACGTGGACGCCGGAACTGCGATCCGACGCGGGCGCAACGGTGCTGTTGCTGATCGATCTCGGCAATGGCCGCAATCGACTGGGCGGATCGGCGCTTGCCCAGGTCTATGGCGAGAGCGGCGAGGAGCCTCCCGATGCGGACGATCCGCGCCGCTTGCTTCAACTGTCCGCCGCGCTCGCCGATCTGCGTGCGCGCGAACTCGTGCTTGCGTACCACGACCGCTCGGATGGCGGGCTCTTTGTGACCCTGTGCGAGATGGCATTCGCGGGGCACTGTGGCTTCGACGTGACGTTGCCCGCGAAATCGCCTGATACGATCGCGGCGCTCTTCGCCGAAGAGCTCGGCGTGGTGATCCAGGTGCGCGCAAGTGCCGCCGCTGAGGTGCAGCAACGGCTCACGGACCACGGCCTCGGAGACTTCACCACGACGCTCGGTCAGGTTGTCGCGGGCGATGAGTTGCGCATGCGCACTGCGACGCTCGATTTTCGCGACAGCCGCACTCGCCTGCATCGCATCTGGTCGGAAACGTCGTATCGACTGCAGTCCCTGCGCGATGATCCAGTGTGCGCGCGCGAAGAGTACGAATCGCGGACCGCGCTCGACGATCCGGGGCTCGGCGCAAAGTTGACCTTCGCGGTCGCGGAGGACATCGCGGCGCCCATGATTGCGCGCGGCGCGCGTCCGCGCGTCGCGATCCTGCGCGAGCAGGGAGTGAATGGTCAGGTGGAGATGGCCGCGGCTTTCGAGCGCGCGGGCTTCGATGTGTTCGATGTCCACATGACCGACATTCTGTCGGGCCGCATGAGCCTCAAGGGCTTCAAGGGCGCGGTAGCCTGCGGCGGCTTCTCCTACGGCGACGTGCTGGGCGCCGGCGAAGGCTGGGCCAAAGCCATCCTCTACAATGCCCGCGCGCGCGCAGAATTCTCCGCGCACTTCCAACGCAGCGATGCATTCACGCTGGGCGTCTGCAACGGCTGTCAGATGCTCGCCGCATTGAGCGAGCTCATCCCTGGCACCGAACACTGGCCGCGCTTTGTGCGCAACCGTTCGGAGCAGTTCGAGGCGCGCCTGAGTCTCGTCGAGGTCGTCGAGTCGCCGTCCATCTTCTTCGCGGGCATGCAGGGTTCCGTGTTGCCGATCGCGGTCGCGCATGGCGAGGGCCGCGCCGAGTTTGCGCACGCGGATGGTGCGGGTCGCCTGGCTGCGGATCGGTTGATCGCGGTGCGCTTCGTCGACAATCACCAGCGAGTAGCGACGACCTATCCGGCGAATCCCAATGGCTCGCCGGCGGGCATCGCCGGCCTGACAACCGTCGATGGCCGTGTCACGGTTACCATGCCCCATCCGGAGCGGGTCTTTCGGACGGTACAAAACTCGTGGCATCCGCCGGACTGGCATGAAGACGGCGGCTGGATGCGCATGTTTCGAAATGCCCGCGTCTGGCTCGGCTAGGACACGGCTGACAATTGAGGGGATGAGCGCGCATGAACACCCGTCGACGTGAGGTCACGCTCTCGGCAGCACGCGGATCGCAATTGTCCTGCCGGGGGTGGCAGCAGGAAGCGGCGCTGCGAATGCTCCACAACAATCTGGATCCGGAAGTTGCGGAGAATCCGCGCGAACTCGTCGTCTACGGCGGCATCGGCCGCGCGGCACGCAACTGGGAATGCTTTGACGCAATCGTCACGACGCTCAGGCGCCTCGCGGACGATGAAACACTGTTGATTCAGTCGGGCAAGCCCGTAGGCGTGTTTCGGACCCATGCTGCCGCGCCGCGCGTGCTCCTCGCGAACTCGAATCTCGTCGGTCATTGGGCGAACTGGGATCATTTCTTCGAGCTCGACCGCAAGGGTCTCATGATGTACGGCCAGATGACGGCCGGCTCCTGGATCTACATCGGCTCACAAGGCATCGTCCAGGGCACTTTCGAAACATTTGCCGAAGCTGTCCGGCAGCACTACCAGGGCAACGCGGCAGGCAAATGGCTCTTGACCGCGGGACTTGGCGGCATGGGCGGCGCACAGCCTCTGGCGGCTAGCTTTGCGGGCCTCGCCTCGTTGAACGTTGAGGTCGATCCGTCGCGCATCGAGATGCGGTTGCGCTCGGGCTATCTCGACCAGCGCGCGAATACCTTGCCCGAAGCGCTCGCCATGCTCCGCGCCGCGCTTGCCAGGGGCGAAGCGGTCTCGATCGGTTTGCTCGGCAATGCCGCCGAGGTGTTTCCGGAAATTCTCGCGGGGTCGATGCAGCCCCATCTCGTGACCGATCAGACTTCCGCGCACGATCCTTTGAATGGCTACGTGCCGATCGGATTCACGCTCGAAGCCGCGGCACGCCTGCGCTCCGAGGATCCGCGCAAGTACGTTGCAACATCCAAGGCGTCGATGGCGATCCAGGTGCGCGCGATGCTCGGCTTTCAGGCGCGCGGTATACCGACGTTCGACTACGGCAACAATATCCGCGCGATGGCGCGCGATGCCGGTGTCACCAACGCCTTCGATTTCAAGGGATTTGTGCCACTCTACATCCGGCCGCTCTTTTGTGAAGGACGGGGTCCTTTTCGCTGGGTCGCGCTTTCCGGCGATCCGGCCGACATTGCGCGCACCGATGACAAGGCCCGCGAACTCTTTCCGGACAAGGCGGATCTGCATCGCTGGCTCGATCATGCGAGCCGGCGCATCAAATTTCAGGGCTTGCCCGCGCGGATCTGCTGGCTCGGCTATCAGGAGCGCCACCTCCTGGGTCTGGCTTTCAATGAGATGGTGCGCAAGGGCGAGCTCAAGGCGCCTATTGTCATCGGGCGCGATCACCTCGATGCCGGTTCCGTCGCGTCGCCTTACCGCGAGACCGAAGCGATGCGAGACGGCTCCGATGCCGTAGCCGACTGGCCATTGCTCAACGCGCTCCTCAACACAGCGAGCGGCGCCACTTGGGTCAGCTTTCACCATGGTGGCGGAGTCGGAATGGGCTATTCGTTGCACGCCGGTGTCGTCATTGTTGCCGATGGCACTGACCGGGCGCGGGACGCGCTCGCGCGAGTCCTCGTGAACGATCCCGGGACGGGGGTCATGCGCCATGCCGACGCGGGTTACGAGCGTGCGCTGACCGTGGCCCGCGAGCGCGGCTTGGACCTGCCGATGTTGAATCGCGCCGATTGACGCGTCGGCGCCACAAGCGCGCCGCCATGCGCATGAGACTTAATAAAGGGCGCCCACACTTGTTCCCAAGCCCTGTATGCAATAATCTCACACCATCGTGGCGCAATTCCAACACTAGATCGCCCGACGCTGCGCCGTTTTGTTTAGTCCTAATTAGGGGAAGCTAGATCATGAAGCCAACTTCGCTGACGCGAGCCATTCGATTTGCGCTCGCCGCAATGACGAGCCTGCCCGTTATGGCGCTCGCTGCCGAACCCGCTGCGGCACCGGCCGTCGATGAAGGCACCCTCGGTGAAATCATCGTTACGGCCACGAAGCGCGACAGCACGCTGCACAACGTTCCTTTCTCTATCGCGGCGGTGACTGAAGAGAACATCCGCGCGAGTGGCACACAGAACATCGTCGATCTTTCCCGCAACGTCGTCGGTCTCGCGATCGCCGATCTCGGCCCAGGCCAGAGCCAGCTCGCCATCCGCGGCATCAGCGCCGGCCAGGTCATTCGCGACCAGCCAGGCGTCAAGGAGCAGGTCGGTGTCTATCTCGATGAGTCGCCGATCTCGGTCGCGCTCTTCACGCCCGATCTCGATCTGTACGACCTCGATCGCTTCGAAGTCCTGCGCGGACCGCAGGGCACGCTCTTCGGCGCCGGATCGACCTCTGGAACGCTGCGCTACATCACGACGCAACCGAAGCTCGGCAAGTTCGAAGGCTCGGTTGACCTGAGCTTCGAGGATGTGTCGAAGGGCGACACGGGCGGCAGCGTCAAGGGTGCGGTCAATCTGCCGATCGGCGATACCGCGGCAGTGCGCTTCGCCGGCTACTACAACCGCCTGCCGGGCTTCATCGATGCGCTGCAACCGGATGGCAGCATCAAGAAGGACGTGAACACGGGTGACAAGACAGGCGGCCGCCTCGCGCTGCTCTTTCAACCGAATGACAACTTCAAGATCACGCCGCGCGTCGTCTACCAGAAGCTCGAGACCGATGGCTATCCGCGCCAGGATATCTGGAACATTCTCGGCAGTCCGGCGACGAACCAGCCGAACAACAACTTTGGCCCGTACCAGCAGTTCACG
>JBGPLJ010000052.1:0-14678 GCA_041486385.1 Steroidobacteraceae bacterium | reverse complement strand
GTCGCATTCCACGTTCGACCATCGAGCTCGGCGTATCGGGGCGCCTCGATTTCGTCGACGGCATGCTGTTCCCGTCGATCTGCGATGTGATCCGCAATCTTTCGGGCATGTGGAAGCTGATGTTTCCGCATGTCTACACCCGCTATTTCGACGTGCCGCAGACCTACCGCGATGAAATCGGCGGCACTTTCTACGTCAACGAGCTGAGCGAACTGCGCCACGATCTCGGCAAGTTGCGCGGCCGGCCGATCACCGATGAGGAGTTGCGCCGCTCGATCATCGTGTACAACGAAAACCGCCGGCTGGTGTGTGAGCTTTATGCCTTTCGCGCCGAGCAACCCTGGCAAGTGCCGGCGTCCGAGGTCTACCTCCTCATGCGTGCCGGCCTCGTTCTGTCCGTCGAGCAGCATTCGGTGATGCTGCGCGAGTACCTTGCCGCCGTGCGTTCCGAGAAGCGTCCAAGGCGCGACAACTGTCGCGTCGTTCTCACCGGCCTCTTCTGCGAACAGCCGCCGCTCAACCTGATCAAGTCGCTCGAGCTCTCGGGATGCTACGTGGTCGATGATGACTTGCTGCTGGTGACCCGCTGGCTCACCGTGGACGTTCCGACCGACGGCGATCCGCTGCGTAATCTCGCCCTGGCGTTCCTGCACCATTCCGAATCGACAGCGGCGAAATTTGAACCGAACCAGAGCGAAAAGGGCCAGCACCTCGTGCGTGCGGTCAAACGTACCCGGGCGGAAGGCGTGATCTTTGCCAGTCCGAGTTTTTGCGACCCGGCGCTCCTCGATCGGCCGATCCTGCAGCATGTCCTCGCCGCCGCCGGCATTCCTTACATCGCCTTCAAGTACGCGGAAAATTCCGGGCAGATGCAGCCCATTCGCGAGCAGGCCGGCACCTTCGCCGACTCAATCAAATTATGGAGCGGACAATGACGGCACCCACGGTTAAAGCGAAGGCCCCCGCGAAAGAGGCCGAGAAAGATGCTTCCATGCAGAAGCAGAAAGAGATGATGGCGGGCCATTATGATCGGTTGACTTCTGCGCACGAAACCGGCGCCAAGGTGTGTGACACGTTCGTGCCGGGCAATCTCAACGAATTGATCATGTGCTTCGACCTCTTGAACAATCTGCCGGAGGTCAACGCCATTCAGAACGGACTGCGGCGCCTCTCGGGCAATTACGTGCTCGAAGCCGAGAAGCTCGGGCATTCCGAGGACGTCTGCACGTATGTGAAGTCCGACATCGGCATGATGGCGAAGGGCAACCTCGCGCCGAACGGCAAGAAACTCCCGGATCCCGATGTGCTGCTGCTTTCCTACACCGGCTGCTTCACTTTCATGAAGTGGTTCGAGCTGCTGCGCGAGCAGTACAAGTGCGAAACCATCATGCTGCAGACGCCGTACCTGGCCGACGGCAAGATCACGCCGAACATGATCGAGTACATGGTGAAGCAGCTGCGCGACGACGTCATCCCGAAGCTCGAGCGCATATCCGGCGTCAAGTTCGACATCGATCGCCTGCGTGAGTACCTGAAGAAATCGGTCAAGGCCGAAGACGATCTCGTGCACGTGCTGCAGACGGCGAAGAACAAGCCCTCGCCGATTGACGCCTACTTCGGCGGCATCTACTACATCGGGCCGATCTTTGGCGCCTTCCGCGGCACCGATGATGCCGTTGAGTATTACAAGTTCCTGCGCGAGGAGATCGACGAACGGCTCGCGCAAGGCAAGGGACCCGTGACCCCCGACGGCGACATGGGCAAGGAGAAGTATCGGCTCGTGGTCGAAGGGCCGCCGAACTACACCAACTTTCGCCAGTTCTGGAAGATGTTTTACGACGAAGGCGCAGTCGTGGTCGCCTCGAGCTACACGAAGGTGGGCGGCGTTTACGACTTCGGCTTCCGCCACGATCCGGCCAAACCGCTCGAGACGCTCGCCGAATATTGTCTCGGCGTTTATACGAACCGGAGCCTGCCGATGCGCATCGACATGCTGACGCAGTACGTCGAAGAGTACGAGGCGGACGGGCTCCTGATCAATTCGATCAAGAGCTGCAACAGTTTCTCGGCGGGGCAGTTGCTGATGATGCGTGAGGTCGAGAAGCGCAGCGGCAAGCCGGCGGCCTTCATTGAGTCGGATCTCGTTGATCCGCGCTACTTTTCGGCCGCCAACATCAAGAATCGGCTTGAGAGTTACTTCCAGATGATCGAGCAAAGGCGCGCGGGTGCGCGGGCCGTTGCCTGAGATAAACCACGATGAAAACCTACGTCGGCATCGATCTTGGCTCCACCACCACGAAAGCGGTGGTGCTCGACGACAACTGCAACGTGCTTGGCCGCGGCATCACCAACTCGCGCTCCAACTACGGCACCGCGGCGCGTGTCGCAAGCGAAGAGGCGCGCATCGACGGCCGCTTCACTTTGTTCCGCCGCGCGCTGGCGGGCACGCCGGAGTTGCGCGACCATCTCGCTGAGTTTCTGTCCGCGCTCGAGCGGGCCTTCCGGCTCGAGCAGTTTGTCGAACAGCTCGATGACCTCGAGAAGACCTGCGAGAGCCAATTCAAGGGTGGGCGGTTCGCTAACCTGGAGGGCGGTGTACGCGCAGGGCTCACCGAGGTCTTCAAGCGCCTCAGAGCCGAGGCGCCATCACTTTATGCCCCAGGAGCCAAGCGCAAGTCGGATTTCTTTCGCGACATCGCCGGTTCACGCTACCACGCTCACGCGGAAGCGGTCGCGCGCGATGCCGCAATGCCCTACGAGCTGCTGCTGAATCTATACGACAAGTCGATCATCGAGGTGGAAAACCGGCCGCCGGGCGGCGACCTGGGTGAGAAGTTCCGCCGCGCGCTCGCCCGCGTGCTGGCGGCGGACGCGGCAATTGGCGGCGGGGCCGTCAACGTGCAACAGACTTTTGAGGATGCGCTCGGCATCGACCTCGAGGAGAGCTATCTGGTAGGGACGGGCTACGGCCGCGTCACGCTACCGTTTTCCAAGGAACACATCCGTTCCGAAATCCTGTGTCACGGCCTCGGCGCTCACATGATGTATCCGCAGACGCGTACCGTGCTCGACATCGGCGGCCAGGACACCAAGGGCATCCAGGTCGACGGCAGCGGTATCGTCACGAACTTCCAGATGAACGACCGCTGCGCGGCCGGCTGTGGCCGCTACCTCGGCTACATCGCGGATGAGATGAATATGGGATTGCACGAGCTTGGACCGCTCGCAATGAAATCCGACAAGCCAGCACGCATCAACTCCACGTGCACGGTTTTCGCCGGCGCCGAGCTGCGCGATCGGCTGTCGCTCGGCGAGAAGCGCGAAGACATCCTCGCAGGTCTGCATCGGGCCATCATCTTGCGGGCAATCTCCATCATTTCGCGGTCGGGCGGCGTGACCGACGAGTTCACGTTTACGGGCGGCGTCGCCAAGAACGAAGCCGCGGTGCGGGAGCTGCGCAAGCTCATCAAGGAGAACTACGGGGACGTCACTATCAACATCAATCCCGACTCGATTTACACCGGCGCGCTCGGTGCCGCGGAGTTTGCCCGCCGTGTGTCCGGGAGCGGCGCCGCAGTGGAGGCCACACCATGACCATCGCAGCTGGAATCGATGTCGGGACCGGCGCCGTCAAGGCAGCGCTATTCAGAGTACAGAATGGCTCGGCCGAGTGGCTCTCGCGCGCCACGCTGCGCATTCGCCAGCGTGATCCCATGGAACTCGCGCGCCTCGCGTTCGATCAGACTCTCGAGGACGCGAAGCTCACGGAAAAGGAAGTCGACTACGTCGCTACCACCGGGGAGGGCGAGGCCATTCCATTCCACACGGGGCACTTCTATTCGATGACGACTCACGCACGCGGCGCGACGTACCTTGAACCAGCCGCGCGCTCCGCGCTCGATGTCGGTGCGCTGCACGGCCGCGCGATCGCAATCGATGAGCGCGGCAAGGTGCTGAGGTACAAGATGACGAGCCAGTGCGCGTCGGGCTCTGGCCAGTTTCTCGAGAACATCGCCCGCTATCTCGGCATCGCGCAGGATGAGATTGGGTCGCTGTCCCGACAGGCGGACAATCCGGAAGTCGTCTCGTCGATTTGCGCGGTGCTGGCCGAGACCGACGTCATCAATATGGTCTCGCGCGGCATTTCCACTCCCAACATTCTCAAGGGCATTCACCTGTCGATGGCCGGGCGGCTGTCCAAGCTCCTGAAATCGGTTGGTGTGAGCAAAGGGGTGGTGATGATGACCGGAGGGTTGGCGCTCGATACAGGGCTGGTCGCGGCGCTCGAGGAGGACATCGGCGGGGCCAAGGATAATCAGATCACTGTGTGCAGCCACCCGGACTCCATTTATGCTGGCGCGATCGGCGCGGCATTGTGGGGTGCCTACCGGTTTGAAAAACTCGCGGCACTCGGGGAAATTCACGTGGCCGCCTGACGCCCATAGGTTTCATATAGGACTGATATATGGCGCTTCTAATCAATCAAGACTGCACCGCGTGCGACGCCTGTGAACCGGTCTGCCCGAACAAGGCAATTACCGCGGGCCAGCCGATCTACGTGATCGACGCGCTCAAATGCACTGAATGTGTGGGTGCGGAAGATGAGCCGCAATGCAAGCTCGTCTGCCCAGCGGACTGCATCGTGCAGAATCCTGACTTCGTCGAGAGCAAGGATGAGCTGGTGGCCAAGTACGAGCAGCTGCACAGCTGACGACGCGCCCAACGTGGGCTGCTGCGCGTCGATTCCCGAGGTGATGGATGTATCGAATCGCGCGGCGTCAAAGTCTTTCGGAGAACTGCTTCCTGTGGGAGATCGAGGCCGAGGACGTTGCGCGCTCGGCCCGGCCGGGGCACTTCGTCATATTGCGTCTCTACGAGGGCGCTGAGCGTATTCCGCTCACGGTCGCCGACTACGATTACGAGCGCGGTACCGTTACCGTCGTAGTACAGGCGCTCGGCAAGACCACGCGCGAGATGCGCGACAAGTACGGCGAAGGAGACAGCTTCCTCGACTTTGTCGGTCCGCTCGGTTTGGCGCAACACGTTGAAAAAGTCGGGCACGTGGTGCTGGTCGGCGGCGGTCTCGGCGTAGCGCCCATCTTTCCCCAGCTGCGCGCCTGCAAGGAGGCCGGCAATCGCACCACGGCGATTGTGGGCTTTCGGAGCCGTGACCTGGTGTTTTGGGAGGAAAAGCTGCGCGCATACTGCGATGAGCTGGTGGTCTGCACCGACGATGGTAGTGCCGGCCGACCGGGCTTGGTCACGGCCGCGCTCAAGGACCTGCTCGACGCAAGCAAACCCGATCTGGTGGTGGCGATTGGGCCGCTGGCCATGATGCATGCCTGCGTCGAGACGACGCGGCCGTACGGCGTCAGAACTCAGGTTTCGCTCAACACCATCATGGTGGATGGCACCGGCATGTGCGGGTCTTGCCGCGTCACGGTGGGTGGCGAGGTGAAATTCGCCTGCGTGGACGGTCCGGACTTCGACGGCCACCAGATCGATTTCAAAGAGCTGCACGCCCGGCAGAAGCGCTTCAAGCCGCAGGAAGCCAAGGCGAACGAGGATTTTGCCCACGTCTGCAGTCTCGAGCAGAAACTCTTCATCGAGGGCAAGCGTACCTATAAGAAGCTGGCGTCGCTCACGCGCCACCAGGAGAAAATGCCAGAACGCGATGCGCTGGAGCGCGCGCGCAATTTCGAGGAAGTCAATCTCGGTTACGGGTATGCCGAGGCCCTGCGTGAGGCCGAGCGGTGCATCCAGTGCAAGATTCCAACTTGTATCGCCGGGTGCCCGGTGAGCATCGACATTCCACGCTTCATCCGCCAGCTTCTGGTCCGCGACGTCGACGGCGCTCTTTCGACGATCCATGAGTCAAGTATCTTTCCGTCGGTTTGCGGCCGCGTCTGTCCGCAGGAGAGCCAGTGCGAGGCGCAGTGCGTGATCAAGAAGAAAATGGAGCCGGTAGCCATTGGCCGGCTCGAGCGCTTCGTAGGCGACAACGCGCGGCCGGCCAAGGTCACGCCGCTACGGTTTGAGAGAGTTCTCGGCCGGGTTGCGATCGTTGGCTCCGGGCCAGGGGGCCTCGCCGCTGCGGCTGATCTCGTGCGCTGCGGTGTCGAGGTGACGGTGTACGAGGCCTTGCACGTGGTCGGTGGAGTTCTGCGTTATGGCATTCCGTCGTTTCGACTACCGCGCCATATCATCGAACGCGAGGTGCAGAGACTCATCGACAGCGGAGTCAGGTTCGAGACCAACAAGGTCATCGGCAAGACGTTCACGATTCAGCAGCTCATGGGCGCGATGGGTTTTGATGCCGTATTCATTGGCGCGGGGGCCGGCGCACCCACCTTTCTTGGCATTCCAGGCGAATCGGCCGGCCAGGTGTATTCCGCCAACGAGTTCCTGACGCGCGTCAACCTGATGGGTGGCGACCAGTTCCCGTACGTCGATACGCCGATCGGCCTCGGGCAGAGCGTGGTGGTGATTGGCGCCGGCAACACCGCTATGGACTGTCTGCGCGTCGCAAAGCGACTGGGCGCGCCCACGGTACGCTGCGTCTACCGTCGCTCCGAAGCGCAGGCGCCGGCGCGCATCGAAGAACTCCGTCACGCCAGGGAGGAGGGCATCGAGTTTCACTTTCTGCACGCGCCGGTCGAGATCAAGCTCACCGACGACGGCGACGTGCGCGCCATCGGGCTGCAAAGAATGGCGCTCGGCGAGCCGGACGAGCGTGGGCGGCGCAGGCCCGTACCGCTCGATGAGTTCGTGGAGATTGACTGCGACACCGTCATTTATGCGCTCGGGACCAAGGCAAACCCGATTGTGAGCCGGGCGACGCCGGATCTCGCCTTGACCAAATGGGGTTACATCGTCGCCGACGACCAGACTCAATCGACGAACCTGCCTGGCGTGTTCGCCGGTGGAGACATCGTTACCGGCGGTGCGACGGTAATCCTTGCGATGAGCGCCGGGCGACGCGCTGCGCGGGCCATCGGCGCGTATCTCAAGTCGGGCAAGCAGAGGTGGCCCATCACGGTAGAGGACATCGACGCCTTTACGCCACCAGTCCCGCTCAATCCCGCCCCTCTGCACGAAGGACGAACCAATGCTGTGCCCTAAGTGCCACCAACCTCTCGATGATGCCGATGAGCTCTATATATGCTGTGCGGGTGCGAGCGTCGCCTGGCGCTGCACGCAATGCGCGAAGGTGAGCGAAGGATTCGCCTTCCCGTATGGTCTGTGCCCCCATTGCGGCGGCCGGCTTGAAGCCTTGAGTACGCGGCAGATAGAAGGTTCCGCGGAGCTCGCCGGCGTCCGCACCGCCTTTGAGATCGAGTTAGGTGGCCAGGCCTTTTACCGGCGGGCAGCGATCGAAAGTGCGGACGCGGACTTGCGCGAGCTGTTCAGCCGGTTCGCCGCCATGGAAGAAGAGCACATGGCGACCCTGTCACGACGCTATCACGCGGCCGTACCCGTTCCATCGCCGGATTTCCAGATTGACCTGGCGGCAATCTACGCCGGAATCAAGAACCGGCCGGAGGACCCCGCCAATCTGTTCCGGATCGCCATCGCCCTGGAGCAGCGTGCGGCTGATTTCTTCGTGCGACGCGCGGCCTCTGCTGCCGCGGGTTCGCCGGAGCAGCAGCTCTACCGGGAACTCGCTGCGGAAGAGCGCGAGCACGCGGCAACGCTGACGACGGAATACGAGCGTCAGCGCGCCGGCAAGCCCGGTCTCATGTGACAGCAAACGGATATTTTGCACGCCGCCGCACTGGCGAGCGGGACGCTATCACGGTGCGGAATAATCGAAGGACAGGCGAGTCGACGGTTTGAAGCCGCAGCGGGCGAGGAAGCCCATGAGGTTGCGGTCCGACCAGTCAACCTCGGTCAGGATCTTATCGACCCGCAGGCTGGCGAGATTGGCCAACAGCTGGGATAGCAGCGCGCGTCCGACGCCCCGTGCGCGGTATTCCGGCTCGACGCCGATGGTGTCGAGCACGGCCGCGGACTCGAGCCGGCCGAACTCACCGAAATCGACGCGCGCCATGATGAAGCCGGCGGGAACGCCGTCGATTTCCGCCACCAGCGACACGCGTACATCGGATTCGTGCAGTGCTTCGGCCAGCTTGCGTTCGAAATAGCGCGCACGGTCACGCCCGGTGATTCGCCGATCGATGGCGATGAGGGCGCCGAGGTCGCTTTCCTTCATCGAGCGAACCGGCATGCGGTCACGCGCCAGCGGCCCGAAGTCGGCGGGCGTGCCGCTGTAGTCGATCTCCTGGGGATCGCCGACCCGCTCGGGAATCTTCACTCCCTTGGGACGTGTCATGGGCTTCTCCTTCACGAATCCTCGATTGGTTCCACCAGCGGCTCGTTGACTCTGCGTTCGAGCGTTATGCGGGGAGCAAGCGCAAATCCGGTCGAATCGAAGAATTCCAGCAGCTTATGGTTGGTCCACTCGGCCTCGGAGTGCAGCTCGCGCACACCCCTTTCTCGCATCGCCTTGGCAAGGCCGCGCAAGAGCGTGTGGCCATGGCCATGCTCCTGGGTGGCCGGATCGACGCCGACCGAATCGAGCTCGGCCACCGGCTCCTCGCGACCGAACTCGCCGTGCAGGATGCGTGCACAAACGAAACCGATCAGTGTGCCATTGCGATCGACGCCAACATGAATGAAATCTTCGCGCTGGCGCTCGGCCGCCTGGAAACGCTTCTCGAAGAACCGGCGACGGGCGAATCCTGTATGGGATTGATCGATCGCGATCACGCGCTCGAGATCGGCAGCCCCGAGCGGCCGCACGTCCGCACTCAACTCAAGTTTGTTACCACCCATGGCACTCCCTCATGCGTTCTCGACGTAGTCCTCATAGAGCCGCTCCTCAGTCTCGACGTCCATCGATTCCTCGATGAGAGGCAGCAGCGCCATCTCTTCCTTCTGCACATGCGTGAGCATGCGCTCGCACAATTCGAGACCCACCTGACGCAACTCCGCCCAGCTGGCGTCGTCCGAGCCGCCCGCCGCCGCAGCACGGCTGAGCTTGGCGAGACGCGCACCGAGCGGACGCATGGCCGTGTGCTCTGCGGTGAGATGGGCGCCGATGGCGGCATCGCCGACCGTGTCGAGAAACGTGAAAAGCTGGCGCTCTTCAAAGTCGAAATGCCGGTTGACTTCGGACTCCACGCTCGCGGCCACGTCGCGCAGGAGCGCTGCGTGCGTGTTGCCGTTGGGCGGGGCACGTCGCTGGCTGGTGAGCAGCGCCTCGAGCCGCTCCATGACCGCCATGGTAGCGCGGTGCTCCTCATGGAGCTTCTGGCTGATACGGTTGGTGAACATGGTGCGCAACGCCCCTGATAGTCGGCAGTCAGCCCTTTTCATTATAAATAAGTATATCGGTACCGCAATACCTATTAAAGGTTTCGCCAGAACTTTGCAGACCAGTCAGCGTTGTTGCGCTGCGTTCCCTTGTCCGCCCCACGGTCCCAGCCGGCGCAGGACATTCGCCGTGAACAGGGCGAACGACAGGGCGCCGACGAGCCCGATGGTGCTCGCGACGCGCGCAACGCTGCTTGCGTTTAGCACGACGGCAAAGATGAGACCCACTAGCGCCGAGCCATGGCAGATCGCATGTAGCTTCAGCGGCGCCGAATTGCCCAGCTGAGACAACTGGGGCAAACCGTCACGCTCCGCTGGCGCTACATGCATCGAGGCGAGGAACGGGAGAATCCGCTGCAGGATGCCGAGCAGGAACGTGAGCAGCCAGCCGCCAAGCAATAGGAGGCCAAAAAGCGCAGGGCCGTTCGGCCCGGCTCGCTCGTAGATCGTCGCCAGGCCGACGCCGAGCGTGAGCGGCAGGGCGACCCAGGCTGCGCGCACCAGAATGAAGGACAGTCCCAGACGTTTTCGCATCCCGCTTTGCATGACCCGGCGCATCAAGGAGAGATGCAGGCCGGCGGCAACGAGACCGACGCATGTCGCGAGCGTCATCACGTCCCGGCTTTCAATCCAGGCTCCCAGCGCGCCGATGGCAACGGCGGCGGCGGCGGCTGCGAAACCGGCGAACGCGGGGCGCTTATCCGGCGCCGGTGCCAGCGCGAACATGGGCACCAGAATGTGACTGAACCCGAGGACAAGCAGCCCCATGAAGCCAAAAGCGCCGAGAATCATATGCACGTGCGCGAGCGCAAAGTGGTTGGGCAGAAACGCCGCCGCGAAATCCACCGACAGTGCAAGTCCGAGAGCGGCGACACCGAGGAGGGCTGTGAGCGCGGCCCAGCCATACGCCGCGACGACCGGGAGACTTCCGGCTTTGCGCAGATTGTCGCCGAGCAGACCGGCGAACAAGAGAAGACCTGCTGTAGCGAGGGCCGCACCGGCGATCAGAATAGCGACGTGCCCCGCATACATCGCGACCGTCAGCAGGATAAGTCCTGGCACGAACATCCAGAACACGAGCTTCACCAGCCAGAATGCGGCGAGCGCGCGCCGCGTCGCGACGGGCAACAGTTGTGCCGCCGCGCCAATCGCCGTGGTCGTAAGTATGCCGAGGACGAGAAGATGAAGAGCGGCAAGAGTCGGTGACACACCGCCTCGAAAGCTGATCACCTGGTCCGCATCACGAATCAGCACGACCCACAGCGCAACGTGAAACAGAGCCGCCGCCGCGAAGAAGCGGAACGGAATCGAGGGCGGCAGTAGCCGGCCCTTGGCACCGGCCAGGACGCCGGACACGGATGTCACGCGGTCATCCGCGTGAGCCGCAGCTGCACTCCATGTTCGCAGCCCCCGTCGCCACAGCCTTCCGCCTGCACTTCGTGCGTCCAGCCACGGTCGGCGAGCTCGGGATAGAGAAAGATGGGTTCCTGATCGAAGTGCACGATCAGGGTATCGCCGGCTTCGCCGCGATCGATCATGCCGAGGACTTCCAGCATCGGTTCCGGGCACTCGAGGCTGCGCGCATCGAAATGCAGTCCGTCCGGACTGATCCAGGTGCGGCCGCGATCCGGACTGTCGTGGCGGCAGCTCATCTGGAGGCCGTCGCCTCAGCCGTCAGTGCCGTCGTCAGCCGCCGCGCGAGCGCCGCGGCGACGAGGCGCCGATAGTTGCTCGACGCGAGCGTCGTGCGCATCGGCTGGACCTGTTTCTGCACCAGCTTTTCGAGCTGTTGCGCGGCCGCTTCGTCGAAGGGCCGGCCGCTGAGGGCATCGGTGCCCTCGAGCAGGAACGGACGCGAGTTGGTGCCGGTGAGCGCAACGCGCAGCGTCGCAAGTTTGCCCGCATCGGCCCGCAGCGCGACGGCGACGCCGGCCAGTGGGAAATCCATCGCCCGGCGTACGCGGCATTTCGCGTAGGCGGAACGGGCCGGGTTCGGCGGCAGGTGGACGGCGATCACGAGTTCGTCGTCGGCAAGCCGCAGATGGGCGCGGCCGTCTTCGACGTAGAGATCGGCGAGGGGAGCCCTGCGGCGTCCGGCACTTCCGGCAATTTCGATTTCGGCACCGAACACCAAGAGGGCCGGCGCCAGGTCGCCGCTGAATGCGGCGTGACAACGCTGGCCCTGCGGCGCGACGTGGCAGGTGTCGCCGCCGGCCTTGAGGCAGTAGTGGTTCGTGCGCCGCCACCACTCGCTCTGGTTGTAGTAGATGCAGCGCGTGTCGAGGCAGAGATTTCCGCCCACGGTCGCGATGTTGCGATGACCCGCGCCGGCAATGGCAACGGCGGCCTCGCTGACCGCGGCAAAATGCCTGCGGATCGCGGCGTCGGCGGCGAGGGTCGCGAGCGTGACGCCGGTGCCAATGCGCGCGCCTCGCTCCGAGCAGGTGAGTCCGCCGAGTTCCTCGATGCCGTTGAGATCGATCAGCACGCCGGGGTTGCCGATGCCGCGGCGCAGGTTGACGATCAGATCTGTGCCTCCCGCAAGGAAGCGGCTCGCGCTGTGATCGCGGCGGGCCGCGAGCGCAGCCTCGACATCGCGCGGGCGCAGGACGCGAAACGGTGACAGCGGCAGGCTCATGGCTTGGCTCCACGCAGCTTGTCGCGGCGCGCGCGCCGACGGCGCTCGACCAGCAGATCCATCAAGCGGTCCGGCGTGACCGGCAGCTGATCGACATCGACGCCAATGGCATTGGCGATCGCGGCGACCATCGCAGGCGCGAACGCGCCGAGCGCACCCTGACCCGCCTCTTTCGCGCCGAACGGCCCACGCGGATCGTGGCTTTCGACAATCTGGACGTCGATCGGCGGTGACTCGGCCATCGTCGGAAATCGGTATTCCAGCAGGCTCGCGTGTCCGGGCAGTCCCTTCAGGTACTGCGTCTCTTCGCTCAACGCCTGGCCCATGCCCATCCACGCGGAGCCTTCGATCTGGCCCTCGACGGCAAGCGGATTGATCGCATGGCCACAGTCGAGCGCGGCCCACACCTGGTCGACGGAGACCGATCCGGTGGCTTCATCGACGGTCACTTCGACGACCTGTGCCGTGTAGCTGAATCCCATGGTAGAGCCCACCGCGCCGCCCCGGTGTTTGCCGCCCTGCGCCTCGGGCGGGCAGGTGAAGGTTCCCTTGACCGTGATCGTTCCCTGGTCGACCAAGGCCGCCTTCACGACCTGGTCGAAGGGGAGTGCGGGTTGCTCACCGCGCGCGGCGCGAAAGGTTCCGCCGGCGTACTCGATGTCATCGGGGCTCACCGAGAGCTTGCGGGCCGCCGCGTCGATCAGGATCTTCTTCAGTGCTTTCGCGGCATCGATCGCCGCGTTGCCGACCTGAAAAGTGATGCGCGAGGAGTAGGCGCCGTTGTCCTTCGGCGTGATGGCGCTGTCGCCGGCGATCACGCGCACCCGGTCGAGCGGCAGCTCGAGCGTCTCGGCGACCGCAATCGCCACCATCGTCGAGGATCCCTGGCCGATGTCGGCGGCGCCCGTCAGCGCCGTGATGCCGCCATCCCAATCGAGCTTGATGTTCACGACGCCGTCGGGCTCGCCGGTCCAGTGGATCGGTTTCGCCGCGCCGCTCACGTAGTGCGAACAGGCGATGCCGAGTCCCTTGCCGGGAGGCAGTTTGCCAAGCCGCTCGCGCCAGCCGCTCGCGCGCTCTACGCGATCGAGGCATTCGCCCAGTCCGTAGCTGTTGATCATCAGATCGTTCGGCGTGCGCGTCGGGGCCTTGAGAAGATTCGCGCGGCGCACCGCGAACGGATCGAGCCCGAGCTCGCGCGCCATGCGGTCGAGCAGCACTTCGAATGCGTGGCGCACGTTGATCGCGCCGTGTCCGCGCATCGCGCCGCACGGCGGCAGGTTGGTGTAGACACGGTAGCCGTCGTACTTGACCGCGGGGATGTCGTAGAGACCCTGCAGCAGTGCGCCCGCGTAGAGGATGGTGATGATGCCGTAGCCGGCGTAGGCACCGCCGCTCTGCACCACCTCCGCCTGGCAGGCCGTCATGCGCCCGTCCTTCTTCATGCCGAGCTTCAAGTGCGTGGTGGTCTGCGGCCGGCCGCGATGCGTGAGGAAGCACTCCTCGCGCGTGAGCTCCATCAGCACTTTGCCCTGCGCCGCGCGCGCAAGCAGCGCCGTGACGATTTCGAAATTCAGGACCTCGACGCGTGCGCCGAAGCCGCCGCCGATGAAGGGCGTGATGATGCGGATGTTCGATTCGTCCATCTGCAGGCAGCGCGCGAGCATCAGGTGCAGGTAGAAACCGACCTGCGAAACGCTCTGCATCGTCAAGCGTCCGGTCAGCGGGTCGAACTCGGCGAGCGCCGCGTGCAGTTCCATCTGCGCGTGATTGACCTCGGCGCAATCGATGGTCGCCTCGCGCACCAGATCGGACGAGGCAAACCCCGCGTCGACGTCGCCAAAGGCGTGGTGCACGGCACGCTCCACGTTGCCGGGCTTGTTGGCGTGCAGGAGGGCGGCATCCGGCGCACGCGCGTCGGTCGCGTTGTAGTACGCAGGCAGCTCGCGTACCTCGAACTCGATCAGGTCGAGCGCGCGCGCCGCGGTTACGGCGTCGATCGCGGCGACGGCCGCTACGGGTTCGCCGATATAGCGCACCCGGTCGCGCGCCATCGGAAACTCATTCATCGCGACCGGCAGCACGCCGTAGGTATGCGCGCAATCCGCGCCGGTCACGATCGCGACGACACCCGGGAGCGCGGCTGCCCTGGAAACGTCGAGGCGCAGGATCTCGCCATGACTCACCGGACTGCGGAAGAGTCGGCCGACGAGAGCGCCGGCATGCTCAAGATCCGCCGTGTAACGCGCGCGGCCGGTGACTTTTTCGACGCCGTCGATCAGCGGCACGCCGCGCGGCGCGCGTAACCTGGAGTGGGTGCCGGTCGTTGTCATGACGCTTCATCCGCCGCGGCATGCACTGACTCAATGATCTTCACGTAACCCGTGCAGCGGCAGAGATTGCCGGACAAGGCCTGGCGAATATCCGCATCGCTCGGGTGAGGTTCGCGCCGCAGCAGGCCCTCCGCCGCCATGATCATGCCGGGAGCGCAAAAGCCGCATTGCGTGCCGAGCCTCTCATGGAAGGCCCGTTGCAGTCGGTGCAGCCTGCCGCCAGTTGCGAGGCTCTCGATCGTCTCGATGGATCGCCCGTCGCAACGAATCGCCAGTGTGATGCACGCCGGATGTGCGACGCCATCGATGAGCACAGTGCAGGCGCCACATTC
>JBGPLJ010000051.1:0-15237 GCA_041486385.1 Steroidobacteraceae bacterium | reverse complement strand
CTGGAGGAAGGTGCCGCGCAGGCGCCGGCCGCCGGGGTGCGAGCC
Organism: Steroidobacteraceae bacterium; assembly: GCA_041486385.1. GTDB lineage: Bacteria > Pseudomonadota > Gammaproteobacteria > Steroidobacterales > Steroidobacteraceae > JBGPLJ01. The sequence goes on along the minus strand of JBGPLJ010000051.1, from coordinate 15,192 downwards.
GAGCCTGCCGTGCGCAAGCAAAAAGACGAGGCGAGTGCCGCGAAACTGGCGCCAGCCGCGCGCCGTATTGTTGAGGAGCAACAGATCGATCCAGGCAGCATCAGTGGCTCGGGACGCGACGGCCGAATCACGAAGACCGATGTGGTCAATCACCTGGCGTCGCAGCCCGTGCCTGCGGTGGAGGCGAAGAAGCCCGCGCCTGCGGCGCACCCGCTCAAAGCGGCGGTGCGCGGCAGCCGCGCGGAGCAGCGCGTTCCTATGACAAGGCTCCGTGCCCGCATCGCGGAGCGCATGGTGCAGGCGCAGGCATCGCAAGCGATGCTCACGTCGTTCAACGAGGTGGACCTGAAGGCCGTGATGGAGCTGCGCACGCGCTACAAGGACAAGTTCGAGAAGCAGTACGGCACGAAGCTTGGCTTCATGTCGTTCTTCGTCAAGGCGTCCATCGAGGCGCTGCGCAGGTTCCCCGCCGTGAACGCATCGATCGAAGGCAATGACATCGTCTATCACGAGTACTACGACATCGGCGTCGCGGTCTCTACGGACCGCGGCCTGCTCGTGCCGGTCTTAAGGGATGCGGATGGCCTCAGTTTCGCGGATATCGAGAAATCGATCGCCGGATTTGCGGCGAAGGCCCGGGACGGTTCGATCACCATCGAGGATCTCACCGGCGGCACCTTCACGATCACCAACGGCGGAGTATTCGGCTCGCTCATGTCGACGCCGATCATCAATACGCCGCAGAGCGCGATCCTCGGAATGCACAAGATTCAGGAGCGGCCGATGGTGATTGATGGCGTGATCGTGGCGCGGCCGATGATGTATCTCGCGCTGACCTACGATCACCGCATCATCGACGGCCGCGAGGCGGTGCTATTCCTCATTGCGATCAAGGAGACGCTGGAAGATCCGGCGCGGCTCCTGCTGCAACTATAAGAAGACGACCGGGACAAAGAAATTTCCCTCTGCGCGTGCGCAAAGGGCAGTGTGAGGGTGCTCCACCATGGCCGACAACTACGACGTCATCGTGATAGGCGCGGGGCCCGCAGGCTATCCTGCCGCCATCCGCGCGGGTCAGCACAAGCTCAAGGCCGCCATCATCGATGAATGGAAGAATCGGGATGGTTCGAGTGCTTTTGGCGGCACCTGCCTCAACGCGGGCTGCATTCCGTCCAAGGCCCTGCTCGAATCCTCCGAGCTCTATCACAAGGCGCAGGTCGAGTTCGCGCTGCATGGCATCGGCGTGAGCGATATCTCGCTCGATCTTGCGACGATGCAGAAGCGGCGCGCGAACATCGTGAAGACCATGACGGGAGGCATCACTGCGCTCCTGAAGGGGGCCGGCGTCACTGGCCTGCAGGGTCACGGGAAACTACTCTCGGACAGGCGCGTTGAGTACACGGCGCTCGATGGCAAGAAGAAGGAATTGACCGCCAGGCACATCGTGCTCGCGTCCGGTTCGGTTCCGACGCCTCTGAAGTCGACGCCCATCGACGGCAAGTACATCGTCGATTCCTGGAGCGCGCTCGAATTCGATGCCGTGCCCAGGCGCCTCGGAGTGATCGGCGCTGGAGTCATCGGACTCGAGCTCGGCAGCGTCTGGAAGCGTCTCGGTGCCGAGGTGGTGATCCTCGAAGCGCTCGAGCAGTTTCTGGTGATTGCGGATCAACAGCTCGCGAAGGAAGCGCTGCGGCAATTCAAGAAACAGGGACTCGATATTCGCCTCGGCGCGAGAGTCGCCGGCGCGAGTGTCGAGAACGGCGCGGTCAACGTGAAATACACCGATGCGTCCGGCGATCACGCGCTTATCGTCGACAAGCTCGTGGTCGCCATCGGCCGGCGTCCGTTTACCGAGGGCTTGCTGGGCGATGGCACCGGCGTGCAGCTCGATGAGCGCGGCTTCATCCAGGTGGATCACGAATGCCGCACTGGAGCCGAAGGTGTCTGGGCGGTCGGCGATGCCGTACGCGGGCCGATGCTTGCGCACAAGGGCAAAGAGGAGGGCTTGATGGTCGCCGACCTCATCGCCGGCCAGTTCTCGGAAGTGAATTACAAAGTGATCCCTTCCGTGGTCTACACCGCGCCCGAGATTGCCTGGGTCGGCCAGACGGAAGAGCAGGTGAAGGCGGGCGGCAAACCCTACAAGATCGGTGTCTGCCCTTTCATGGCGAATGGCCGCGCACGCGCGATGGAAGCGCCGGCGGGCTTCGTCAAGATCGTCGCCGACGCGCAGACCGATGAAATTCTGGGCGTGCACATCATCGGGCCCATGGCCGGCGAACTCATCGCCGAAGCTGTCCTTGCGATGGAGTACTCCGCATCCTCGGAAGATCTGCAGCGCACGGTCCACGCGCACCCGACTCTATCCGAAGCGTTGCACGAAGCGGCGCTGGTCGCCGACAAGAAGGCGATCGATACGATTAACCGCTGACCCCTGCGCCTCCAGGCGCAAGCTGCTATTTCCGCTCTCGCTCCAGCGGCTGCCGTGGCTTTTGTTTCTTTTCGTCGGGCGCCGCTCCGGCGGCGCGCGTGTCCACAGACGGCGATTGTGCACCGATGGTGCGCACGTTCCGCGGTTTGTCGCGCTCAGGCGTGCGTAACGCTTCGGTTTGCTTGGGCTCCAGCGCTCGGCCCGGATTACGCTGTAACTGCGGCTCGCGGACGACAAACGGCACCGTACGCGGTGGCGGTTCACGGCGCACGACAACTGGGCGCTCGATCACTTCCCGCCTGGGCGCAGCCACCTCCCGCTGTGGCGTTGGCACTTCTTTCTGTGGCGCTGGTACCTGCCGTGTTGGCGCTGGCACTTCTCGCGTTGGCGTTGGCGTTGGCACTTCCCGCTGCGGCGTAGGCACCTCCCGCTTGGGTGGCGTCACTTGCGGCTTCGGTGCTGCCGGCGGAGCAGCCCCTGTGCCCGCGACACTGCGCGCGTTCGGTGCGAATGGGGCGACGTCGCTGACCCGACCGGTCTTCGAGGCTCTGCGGTCGACTCGGATGGCCGACTGCTGTACCGGCTGCGCGTTCACGAACGCCTTGCTCGACACCGCGGTGATCGCTCCCGCAATCAAGCGATTGCTGTACTTCACCTGGTTCAGGTCAATCTTGCCTTGCGAATACCTGTCGTAGACGTTCACGACCGTGGTGTTGTTGATTGCCGTATTCGTCGTATTGACGCGGGTGAAGTAGTTGCGGCTCACACGGTAGGAGGGGACATAGACCTCGCGCGGCGCGAGCGGAAACCAGCCGACCGGAGTGCTGCCGGCCGAGACTGTCACGCTCCAACCCTGGCCGCCGACAAAAGCGACCAGCGCCGGACAATAGATCGGGCGTTCGCGGCGCGGGCCGGGGACCCAGCCCCAGCGATGCCGGACCGACACCCAGCGTCCATAGTGCGAAGGCGCGAAGCCCCACCTGGCGTTATCCACCCACGTCCAGCCCCACGGCTCGATCCACACCCAGCGGCCATCGCTGTACGGTGCCCAACTTGTCTCGACGTGACTCGGGTACCAGGTCCAGCCAAAGTCTGCTTCCTGGGCCCAGCTGCCGTAGTCGTCGAGATCGGAGTACCCGACCACATCGTCGCTGACGTAATTCAACGAAGGCGAGCGAACGAGGCGCTGATCGCGGTCGAGACAGTAGCGGTCGAAGTCGTCCAGACGCGGCAGGTCGAATTCCTCGTAGTTACGCAGGGCTGTGTCGTGAAAGAGGACGGCATCGCCGGCGCGTAGCGGAAACGTAGCGTGGTTTCCGGCCGCCTCACCGGCGCCTTCCCAGACGACGATGGTCGTATCGCTGCCGTCCGGAGCGACATCGATGCGATAGCGGCCGGGGCGATTGATATTGAATGCGAGCGTCGGCGTGTCGATCTCATACGTCTGATCCGGATAGAGGCGCCGTACGCTCAGATTGATCGTGCCCTGGGTCACCTGGACCTGGGCGCTGCGATCGTCGAGGTCGAGTATCTCGAAGCTCGTATTCTCGTCGAGCCGGATCGCGGTGCTCCCCACTTGCAGCTCGGCGCGGGCGTTGCGTTCGGTCCACAGACGATCGCCGCGCACCAGCGGTCGGTTGAGCGCGGCTTCGACCCAGCTATCCTCGCCGGCGGGCGAGTAACTCACGTCGCCATCGTATTGACTGAGTCGCGCGACGCGCTCGGGAGGATCGTCCTGATCCGCGCGTGCCGCGCCTACCGTGCAAAAGATCAATAGCAGACCGCTGATGACCGCGAGGCGGTGGGATGTGTACAACATGGCTGTATTCCAATCCGAGAGTCAGCTACTCCAATTTTTTAACTATGCCCCTGTGACTGCGTCTTGCAATACGCAGTTTCACGGGGTCGACGCATCCGCGTCGAACCGGATCTGCATCGTTCAGGCCGTAGACTTGCGGTGAGTCCTGCGCATCGGCTTCGGCGTAAAGTCGGTCGCGAGGCTGAGCCTGAGTTTCTGGCCGGCAACGCGCACGTTCTGCAGTTTCGCGATCATCTCCTTGGCCAATCCCGCCGGCAGATCGATGTAGCTGTGATCTTCACGGATGTCGATCCGGCCAATGTGCGCGCCGTCGAGTCCCGCCTCGTTGGCGATCGCGCCGACAATGTTGCCGGGCTTGACGCGATGAACATGGCCGACTTCGATGCGATAGGTTTCGCTGCTGTCGTCGACGGGTTTGCGAGGCGGCCGCCCCGAGCCATGCCCACGGCTGTCCCGCGCAGTGTGTTCGGATGCCGCCGCGGGCGCCGGCTCGGGTCGCTTCGATTTCGCGTCGAGCAGCAGCGGTGTGTCACCCTGGGCGATGGTGGCGAGTGCAGCCGCTATTTCGATGATCGGCACATTGTGCTCGCGCTCGTATTGCTCGATGAGCGAGCGAAAAGAATTGGCTTCGCCGGCCGCAAGCCCATCCGTGATGCGCTGCTTGAAGCGCGCGACCCGTTGCTCGTTGACATCCTCGACGGTGGGCAACTCCATCGGCTCGATCGGCTGGCGGGTGGCGCGCTCGATGATCTTCAGCAGATTGCGCTCCCGCGGCGCGATGAAGAGGATGGCCTCGCCACTGCGGCCCATGCGCCCGGTACGCCCGATGCGGTGGATGTAGGACTCGGTGCCGTTCGGCATGTCGTAGTTGACGACATGGCTGATGCGTTCCACGTCAAGGCCGCGAGCCGCGACGTCGGTCGCGACGACAATATCGACCTTCCCGCTCTTCAGGTTCGCGATGGTGCGCTCGCGCACCGGCTGCTCCATATCGCCATTCAGTGGCACCGCCGCAAAGCCGCGCGCCTCGAGCTTTTCGGCAAGCTCGACCGTCGACTGTTTGGTACGCGTGAAGACGAGCATGCCGTCGAAGGCTTCGGCCTCGAGGATCCGGGTCAGGGCGTCGAGCTTGTGCACCCCGCTCACCAGCCAGTAGCGCTGGCGGATGTTCGCCGCGGTCGTCGTCTTGCTCTTGATGGTCACTTCGACTGGAGAACGCATGTGAGTGCGCGCGATGCGGCGGATCTCGGGCGGGAGCGTCGCCGAGAAGAGGGCGACCTGACGGTCCTTGGGCGTTTCGCCGAGAATCCACTCGACGTCGTCGATGAAGCCCATGCGCAGCATCTCGTCCGCTTCGTCGAGAACGAGGTGGCGCAAGGCGCCGAGCACGAGCGTGCCGCGCTTCATGTGATCCATCACGCGGCCGGGCGTCCCGACCACGACATGTACGCCGCGCCGGAGACGCGCGAGCTGCGGTTCGTAGCTTTGACCACCGTAGATCGGCAGCACGTGGAAGCCTTTCATATGCGCGGCATAGCGTTGAAACGCTTCGGCCACCTGGATCGCGAGCTCACGCGTCGGCGCCAGGACGAGGGCCTGTGGGCCGGCCTTGCCGAGATCCAGCTTCGAGAGGATGGGCAACGCGAAAGCCGCGGTCTTGCCGGTTCCTGTCTGCGCCTGACCGAGGATGTCCGAGCCCGCGAGCAGGTGCGGAATGGTGGCTGCCTGAATGGGCGACGGGGACTCGTACCCGACCTCCTCGAGCGCCTTCAAGACGGGCGCACTGAGCGCAAGGTCGCGGAAACTCAGTGACGCGGGAGTGGCGGCATGGTCAGTGGCAGGCATGGCGGCGGGCACAGCAGGCACCTTGGGGGGAACGGGGCGCGCATGCTACAGATCTCAGCGCATCGCTGCCGGAATCACTGACCCCAGGCCAGGGCTGGCCGCCCTTGCATCGGTTCCGTGTCCGTGAAGCCTGTGCGCGCATCGAGCTCGGCGTGCATCGCCAGCAGGCGCTTTTCCAGCAACGCCCGCAGCGCTTCCGTTGCGGCGGCATCCATCTTCGGCGCGACTTCGATCGGCTCACCGATCTGGATCTGCACTTGCGCCCCGCGCCGTGGAAACACCGTGCGGTCCCAGGATTTCTGCCAGATTCGTCCACCGGCACTCGAGGCGGCAACGGGCAGCAGGAGGCCACCGCATTTCTGCGCGAGAGTGATCGTGCCAAGCTGTGCGATGCCGCGCGGACCACGCGAGCCGTCGATCGCGAGGCACGAGTTCAAGTTGCGATCATCGCGCTGGGCCTTGATCATCTCCACGAGGGCGCGCGCGCCGCCGCCGCCGGATGAGCCGCGCGCCACGCGAAAGCCGAGGGCTTCCTCGACACGTGCCATAGCTTCGCCGTCGCGGCTCTGCGAACACATCAGGATCCAGCGGCCGCGCTGCGGCAGGCTGAAGAAATAGAGAAGCTGAAAGGTGCGCGCATGCAGAAACGCGCCAACCACCGGCCGGCCGCCGGCGAGTACCCGCGTCAACACGGCTTCGTTGTCGACAACGTAGTGCCAGGATCGGCCGAGGCCACGATAAAACCAGGCTGCGATCGGGGGTACGACGTGCCGCAGCAGCCAGCGTCGAACAGGTTTGCGTTGCGATGACATGGATGGCGGCGCGTCGCAGAGCGGCTGGCTTTAGCTCTCGGCCGCGCGCTGACTCGACGCGGCGTGCGCGCTCGCAAACTGCCCCGCTGCCATGGCTCCGACGATCGCGAGCTCGCCCGCGAGCGCTACTACACCGCAAATTTCCGCGAACTTCGTCGCGTGGCCCGCGCCGGCGCAGCCGAGCATGCCGAGACACTCGCGTGCCGTTGGCAGGGACGTGCCGCCGCCCACGGTGCCAACAATCAGATTGGGCAGCGTAACCGACGCGTAGATATCACCGGTTGTCGTGCGCTCAACGCGCGTGATGGCGGTGACGGCTTCGGCAACGCAGGCAACGTCCTGCCCGCAGGCGATGAAGAGCGCAGCGAGCGCGTTGGCGACGTTGCCCTGAACACCGACTGCGCCGGTTTGCACCGCGCCGTTGGTGCCCTGGGTCCAGGTATATGCGAATCGGTCGGCGCTCGTGCGCCAGTACCGCTCGATCTGCTTGGCCGGGATGCGCACTTCGGCGCTGACATTGCGACCACGCGCACCACGAAAGGCAATGGGCGTCGCGCGCTTGTCTCCCGACAGCACCGATTCGACCAGCCACGAGCGTGGTTTGACCGGCATGCTTTCGAGGAGCCGAACGCAGATGGCCTGAGCGGCAGCGGTCACCATGTTCTGGCCGGCCGCATCGCCGGTCGAGAATTCCAGCATCAGGTAAACGGTGTTACCGACGATCGAAGTTCTGAGCTCGAGCAGCCTGCAATAGCGCGATCCGCCAGCCGTTACATCCTTCAGGGTCGCAAGCTGGGCCGGCAGCCACGCAGCAACTGCACCAGCCTCTCGCAGATTCTCGAATTCAAAACAGGGCGCACGACCCACCTGCTCGTGACTGCAGAGCGCGGCGGCGCCGCCGCAGCGATTGATGGCGTTGAACGCGTGCTGGTAGGAAGCGACCAGCGCGCCTTCCGTTGTTGCGAGTGGAATGAAAAAGTCGCCGTGGGCGGCCACGCCGCGGATGCGAATGGGTCCGGCTACGCCCAGGGGCACACGCGCATAGCCAATGAAACCCTCGATTCTGCCGGCGAGGCTCGCGGGGTCGGCTTCCGGCGCGGCACCCGTGAGGTGATCGGTGACGAAGCCGAGTTCCGCGAGACGCGCGTGCCGCGCGAGCATCGCGTCGCGCGAGGCGTCAGTCGTTGCGGGCAGACGGCGGGGGAGCGCGGCTTCGGGCGCGGGAATTACCGGGGTGACCGCGGCCGGCGCGCTGGCGGCGCCGCTATTGTCAGTGTCATTCACGATTGCAATCTATCGACCGCTAACCCCGGCACTTTACTCCGATCCAACACGGCTCGGCCGCCTATTTCGGGGCCGCGAAGTGCTCAGCGCGCACCGCGGCGGCGGGCACTCAATATGTTCGGGAGCGCTGCGATGCGCGTGAGAATCCGCTGCAGCTCTTCGAGACTGTGGATCGCAATCTTGAGGTCGATGTTGGCCGTGCGCTCGCGCGGGTCGGTGACCGTGCTCATGCGTTCGATGTTGATCTTTTCGTCCGCGAACACGGCGCTGACGTCCCGTACGAGTCCGCGCCGATCCCAGGCGTGGATCGCGATATCGACGCTGAAAAGCCGATCCGGACTCTGACCCCAGTCGACGGCGATGACGCGGTCCGGCTGCCGCTCCTTAAGGCGCAGGAGATTGCGGCAATCGGCGCGGTGGATGCTGACGCCACGGCCAGCGGTGATATAGCCCACGATCGATTCGGGCGGGACTGGACGGCAACATTTCGAAATATTGGTGAGCAGGTCGTCGATGCCTTGCACGACGACGCCGCTCGAGCCTGACGCCAGGGTTTTTCGGCTGGGAGCGCGACGGGGCGCCGGCGTCTCACGGGCGGGCGCGGCCTCCGCAGGCGTTGCCTTCCGGGAGTCCTCCTCCTGCTTGCGAAACCAGGCGCGCACTTTCGCGCGGCTGCGGTTCGATGCCAGAAAACCGAGGCGCTCGATCAGCCAGTCGCGGCTCGGTTGCGACACCTTGCCGGTCACGATTTCGACGACTTCGCCGTTTCCGAGCCTGTAGTCGAGCTGCACCAAACGCCCGTCGACACGGGCGCCGCGGCAGCGGTGACCCAGATCCGTGTGTACGTGATAGGCGAAATCGAGCGGCGTCGCGGCCTTCGGCAGCTCCACCACTTCGCCCTTGGGACTCAGCGCGTATACGTGATCCTCGAAGAGTCCGGCGCGCGCCCGTTCGATGAGATCGCTATTGTCACCGCCATTCCCATTCCCATGACCGCCGCCAGTCGGCTCAAGCAGCAGCCGCAGCCGATCGATCTTGCGTTCATAGGCTTCGTCCTTCGGCCCGACGTCCTTGTAACGCCAGTGCGAGCCGATGCCGAGTTCCGCCTGGCTGTGCATTGCGTGCGTGCGTATCTGCACCTCGATCGTCAGATCGCCCGGTCCGGTGACCGCAGTGTGGATCGAGCGATAGCCGTTCTCCTTGGGTGTCGCGATGTAGTCGTCGAACTCGCCTGCGATATAGGGCCAGAGACTGTGAACGACACCCAGGGCGGCGTAACAGTCGGCGACCGTGTCGACAAGTACGCGCACTGCGCGCACATCGAAGACCATTTCGAACGGCAGGTGCTTGCGCTGCATCTTGCGCCAGATGCTGTAGATGTGTTTTGGACGGGCGTCGACCGTCGCGCTGAGTCCCGCCCGCGTGAGTTCCGCCAGCAACTGCGCGCGCACCTCCTGCAGATAGCGTTCGCGATCGAGCCGGCGCGATCCGAGTGCCGCCGCAATCCGGCGATATTCGTCGGGCTCGAGATAGCGGAACGACAGATCTTCAAGCTCCCATTTGATCTGCCAGACGCCGAGCCGATTGGCGAGCGGCGCATAGAGCTCGCGCGTCTCGAGAGCGAGGCGCCGTTGTTCTTCCGCAGGCGCGGTTTTTGCCGCGCGCATCAGATGCAGCTGTTCGGCCAGGCGTACGACCACGAGGCGCGGGTCGTGCACGATCGCCAGGAGCATCTTGCGCAGTGCCTCGGCCTGACTGCCCGAGAGTCCCGCGTTCGGGTCCCAGCGTGCGGACGTGGCGAACCGCCCGATTCGACCGAGCTCGCTGGCGAGACGCGCGGGCACGGCACCAAGCTCGCTCGCGAGCTGGTCGCTGTCGAGCAAATGCGCGTCGAGCACGGGCGTCGCCAGGGCGCCGAGCGCGACGTCTTCATCCAGACCCAGCGATTCGACGATGGCGGCAATCGCGGCACCGCGGGCAATGACATCGCCGGAGTTGGCGCCGGCAGGTACCTGGGACATACGATCCGTCAAACGGCCATGCGCGGCGAGCAGGCGTTGCGATGCAGGTTGAGCGGAAGAAGTCGTTGTTTCCACGGCCAAAAGGAGTCGTTTAACCGGTGCCGGGGGCGGCGTTTGCCAGTACTATACGCGCCTCATCCAGGCGCGAACCTGGGGTGAGATCGCCCGGCCGAGGCCGAGAGCAGCAGGTGTGTGAATGGCGGGACATAGCAAGTGGGCCAATATCCAGTATCGCAAGGGGGCCCAGGACAAGAAACGCGGCAAGATCTTCACCAAGCTGATTCGCGAAATCAGCACGGCGGCGCGCGCCGGCGGCGCCGACCCCGGGTCGAATGCGCGGCTGCGCCTGGCCGTGGACAAGGCGCGTCTGCAGAGCATGCCGAAGGACAACATCGATCGAGCGATCAAGCGTGCGACCGGCGCGGAGGGCGCCGAGAGCTTTCAGGAAGTGAACTATGAAGGCTACGGGCCGGGTGGTGTCGCGGTAATGGTTCAGTGCCTCACCGACAACCGCAATCGCACGGTGTCGGACGTGCGCTACGCATTCTCGCGCAACGGCGGCAACCTCGGCGCCGACGGCTCGGTCGGCTACCTCTTCAACAAGGTCGGATTGATCACCTACGCGCCGGGCCTCGATGAGGAACGCGTGCTCGAAGCCGCGCTCAATGTGGGCGCCGAGGACGTGGTGCCGGACGCCGACGGATCCATTGAAGTGCTGACCGATCCGGGCGAGTTCGAGAAGGTGCGCGACGCGCTGGCGCAGCAAGGCTTCACCGCGGCACAGGCGGAAGTCACCATGCGCGCGTCGAACTCGACGCCGCTCACGGGTGACAAGGCTCAGACCATGCTCGACCTGCTGGAGGCGCTCGAGGATCTCGACGACGTGCAAAACGTCTATTCGAACGCCGACATTGCGGACGAAGCGCTTGCGCGGACTTAGGATCAAGTCTCTTGACCAGCTCGGACGCCGTGGCGCAGCAGCGTTCGTCACTGCGCCGGTCGCGACGACCCAGGTACGCGTACTCGGCATCGACCCCGGGTCGCTGCGCACGGGATTTGGAGTTATCGATTGCACGGGCACGCGCCTCGCGTATGTCGCGAGCGGCACGATAGCCGTCGGCGGCAAGCAGTTTACCGAGCGCCTGCGATTGATCTTCGAACGGATGCGGGAGCTCATCACGGAATATCAGCCCGCCGAGATCGCGATCGAGCGCGTGTTCGTGCACAAGAATGCGGACAGCGCCCTGAAGCTCGGGCAGGCGCGCGGCGCCGCCTTGTGCGCGGTATTGAACGGCGACACCCGGATTTTCGAATATGCACCGCGCGCGGTGAAAAGTGCCGTCGTCGGCTACGGCGGCGCCGAGAAGGCGCAAGTCGCCTGGATGGTGCGCCAGACGCTGACGTTCAACGGCCGCCTCACCGCGGACGCGGCGGACGCCCTGGCGCTCGCCATCTGTCACGCCCAGCACCGGCGGATCGGCCGATGATCGGCTTCTTGCGCGGCCGGATCGCCGCAAAGCAGCCCCCCGTGCTCGTGATCGACGTGGGCGGCGTGGGCTACGAGCTCGAGGCGCCGATGTCGACCTACTACGGTTTGGCGGGTGTGGGCAGCGAAGTCACGCTCTTTACCCATCAGGTGATTCGCGAGGACGCGCATACTCTCTATGGATTCGCGACGGAGGCCGAGCGGCGGCTGTTTCGCAGTCTCCTGAAAGTGTCGGGCGTGGGGCCGCGCATCGCGATCGGGATTCTCTCGGGAATTTCCGTGGATGGCTTTCAGCGCTGCGTCGAGACGCAGGACACATCCGCGCTCACGCGCATCCCCGGGGTTGGCCGCAAGACGGCAGAGCGGCTGCTGATCGACATGCGCGATCGCGTGCATGTGCTGAGTGAAGTGGCCGTCACCGCCGTGCCCGATGGTGACGCGACTGCGAGCCCGGAGGGCGAGGCCTATAGTGCGCTGATTGCGCTCGGCTACAAGCCTCAGGAAGCGGCACGGCTCCTGAAAGGCGTGGATGCCGCGAATGCAACGACCGAAGACATCATCCGCCGCGCACTGCAAAGCGCCGCGCGCGAGTAACGCAACATGGCAGAGACAAGTCGCGTGATCACGGCTGCAGCCAACGGTGAAGACGAAGCGGTCGATCGCGCCGTACGGCCGAAGCTGCTCTCCGACTACATCGGCCAGACCGCGGTCAAGGCGAAGATGGAAATCTTCATCACCGCGGCGCGCCAGCGCGCCGAGGCGCTCGACCATGTTCTGATCTTTGGACCGCCGGGACTTGGCAAGACGACCCTCGCGCATATCGTTGCGAATGAGCTCGGCGTCAAGCTCCGGCAGACATCGGGTCCGGTGCTCGAGCGACCCGGTGATCTCGCGGCACTGCTCACCAATCTCGAACCCCGCGACGTACTCTTCATCGACGAGATTCATCGCATGAGTCCGGTGGTGGAGGAAATTCTCTACCCGGCCATGGAGGACTACGAGCTCGACATCATGGTGGGCGAGGGTCCGGCGGCGCGTTCGATCAAGCTGAAACTGCCGCCGTTCACGCTCGTCGGAGCGACCACGCGCGCGGGCCTTCTGACCTCGCCGCTGCGCGATCGGTTTGGCATCGTCGAGCGGCTCGAGTTCTATTCGATCGAGGAGCTCGAGCGCATCGTGCGGCGCTCGGCCGACATTCTCGCGCTCGAGGTGGCCGACGACGGCGCGCATTCGATCGCGGAGCGCGCGCGCGGCACGCCCCGCATTGCCAATCGCCTGCTCCGGCGCGTGCGCGACTACGCGCAGGTCAAGGCCAATGGCAAGATCACCCGCGTGGTCGCGCAAGCGGCGCTCGACATGCTGGAGGTCGATCCGCTCGGCTTCGATGTGCTCGATCGCAAGCTGCTGAAGCTGGTGATCGAAAAATTTGCCGGCGGTCCGGTCGGCGTCGACAGCCTGGCCGCCGCGCTGAGCGAAGAACGGGGCACGATCGAGGATGTGATCGAGCCGTTTCTCATCCAGCAGGGCTTTCTCATGCGCACGGCGCGTGGCCGCGTGGCGACGAAGAGTGCCTACCTGCATTTCGGACTCGAGCCTCCGGCCGCCGAACGCGCGGGCAGTCTCGAGCTCTTCGATCGTTAGCTTCAAGGAGCGGGCAGCTTGCCGACGCGTTTCACCTGGCCTGTGCGCGTGTACTGGGAAGACACCGACGCGCAGGGCGTTGTCTACTACGCCAACTACCTCAAGTTCATGGAACGCTGCCGCACCGAATGGCTGCGCTCGATCGGTGTCGATCAGGTCAGCATGCGTTCCCAGCAGGGACTCATCTTTGTCATCGTCTCGCTCGATGCGGAATACCGGCGGCCGGCGCGGATTGACGATGAACTTACCGTGACCTGCGAAATCGAAGACCACGGCCGCACGAACTTCACTTTCCGGCAGCAGATCTTCCGGGGTGGCGACCGCGCGGAGCTGCTCGTGACGGGCCGCACGCGCGCCGCCTGCATCGACGCCGCGAGCATGAAGCCGCGCGCCTTTCCCGCCTTACTCTTCAAGGAGCTCGAGCAGTGACCGGAGATCTCAATGTCTGGAAGCTCATCGTCAACGCAAGCGCCATCGTGCAGTTCGTGCTGGCGCTGCTGCTGTTCGCGTCGGTTTCCTCGTGGGCCGTGATCCTGCGCAAGCGCAGCCTCATTCGGCGCGTGCGCATCGAGGCGGACAACTTTGAGAGCAATTTCTGGTCGGGCGGCGACCTCGTGGCACTGTCGAAAGCGATTGAAGCGAAGGCCGGCATTCGCGGCGGCATGGAAAATATCTTCGAGTCGGGTTTTCGCGAATTCGCGCGCCTGCGCCAGCAAGCCGGGCTCTCCTCTGGGCAGATCCTCGAAGGCGCTCAGCGCGCGATGCGGGTTGCGCACATGAAGGAAATCGATCGGCTCGAGCACAATCTCGCGATGCTCGCGACCACCGGCTCGATCAGCCCCTACGTCGGACTCTTCGGGACCGTCTGGGGAATCATGGGTGCGTTCAGCTCGCTCGGGAACGTGCAGCAGGTGACGCTCGCGATGGTGGCGCCCGGAATCGCCGAAGCGCTGATCGCAACCGCGGCGGGTCTGTTTGCGGCCATACCGGCCGTCGTCGGCTACAACCGCTTCGCGGATCAGGTGAGCCGCCTGGAACTGCGCTACAACACGTTCATGGAAGAGTTTGCGACCATTCTGCAGCGGCACGTGCAGCCGCAGGCTCAGCACGTGCGCGCGGGTTAGCGCTCCATGCCTAAAGCCACTCGCAGTCGCAGGCTCATGGGTGAGATCAATGTCGTTCCCTACATCGACGTGATGCTCGTGCTGCTCATTATCTTCATGATCACGGCGCCGCTGCTGACGCAGGGCATCAAGGTCGACTTGCCGAAGGCCGATGCCGCGCCCATGGATGCCGAGTTTCTCCGGCAACATCAGCCGCTCGTGCTCACCGTCGATACGGCGGGCCGTTATTACTTGAATATCGGCAGCGGCAAGGATCAGCCGATCGATCCGCGCACGGTCATGGCGCGCGCAGCGGCGGTGATGCGGCGTGATCCCGAGACTCCTATTCTCGTCAGAGCCGACGAGCGCGTGGCCTACGGCCGCGTCGTGAGCGCAATGGTGCTGCTGCAGAAAGCCGGCGCCGAGAAAGTGGGATTCCTGACCGACCCGCCCGAATCGATCGAGGCCGCACGCCCGTGAGAGACGTGCGCGGCTTCTGGCGCGAGCACGCCGTCGCCCTGACAGTTTCAATTATTCTGCATCTGGCTCTGGCGGGCGCGATCGTGTACGGCTGGTGGCACTGGCACAATCGCCCGCAACCGCCGCAACCCTTGGCGATCCAGGCGACCGTCGTCGATGAAGCCGCCATCAAGCGCGAAAGCGCGAAGCTTGAGGCGGCCGCACAGGCGGAGCGCGACCAGGCGGCGGCGGTCAAGCGCGAAGCCGAGGAAGAAGCTCGCAAGCTTGCGG
>JBGPLJ010000050.1:0-15265 GCA_041486385.1 Steroidobacteraceae bacterium | reverse complement strand
CGCTCCTCGTGGGGCTCCTGTGCCTGAACTTCGGCATCCTCTTCTTCGATCGCAACTCGCTCAATTTCCTGATGCCGTTCGTGCAGCCGGACCTCGGGTTTTCGAACACCGAGGTCGGCATGATCGCATCGGCGTTCTCGCTCACCTGGGCGATTGCCGGGATCGCCGTCGGCGGGCTCTCAGACCGCCTCGGCATGCGCAAACCCATTCTCATCGCCGTAACGCTCGTGTTCGCAGCGTGCTCCGCACTTTCCGGCATGGTCAGCTCATTCATCATGCTGTTTGCCGTGCGGCTCCTGATGGGCATCGCCGAGGGCGGCGTGCTGCCGATCAGCCAGGCGCTCACGGTGATCGAAGTTGCACCGGCGCGCCGTGGCTTTGCCATGGGATTCATGCAGAACTTCGGCTCGAACCTCCTCGGTTCGACGGCCGCGTCGATGATCCTGGTGCCCTTCGCAACGCATTTTGGCTGGCGCAAGGCCTTCTTCCTCGCCGCAATCCCGGCCGCAATGAGTGCGCTCCTCGTGGCGTGGCTGGTCCGTGAGCCCCCGCGTGAGGCGACAGTCGAGGGCGCGCCCAAGGAGCACCTGTCGCTTGTCGGCGCGCTCGCGCACAAGAACATCGTGCTCTGCATACTCATGTCCGTGCTCCTCGTGTCGCACCTTGTCATCGGATTCGTATTTCTGCCGCTTTTTCTGGTGAAAGTCCGCGGCCTCGCCCCGGAAACGATGGGTAACCTGATCGGGGCGCTGGGTGTGTCGGCCGCGATCTCGGGGTTCGTCGCGCCGGGCATTTCGGATTGGGTGGGCCGCAGACCTACCCTGATCGTCGTAACCTTTGCCGGCGTGATTCTTCCGGCGGCCGCTCTCTACTACCACGGCTCGGTCTGGTCGCTCGGAGCGATCTTCTTCGCGGGCTGGGTGGTCGTCGGCGCGTTCCCCCTGTTCATGGCGACCATCCCTTCGGAGACCGTCGATTCGCGCCACACGGCCACAGCCCTCGGCCTGATCATGGGCGTGGGCGAGGGCATAGGCGGTGCGCTGTCGCCAACGCTCGCCGGGATGGCCGCCGACCGCTACGGGCTCAATGCGCCGCTCTGGATCATGTTTTGCCTCCCCATTGCGGCGGGGCTGCTGGCCCTTGGAATCAGGGAGACGGCGCCACGGCGTATCGCAGCCCGGGTTGGCGCCGGCTGATTTCTTAGGGCGTGCCATTTGACTAAGATGGCGTTGCCGTAACGGACGGCGACACGTTCTGCGCTCACGCAGACCGGAAACATCATGAAAACCTTAATCGACCTGTTTGTCGGCTGGCCGGAGCGCACGTCACGCTATTTCGCGTGGCTCGCGCCGCTCTTTGCGCGCATCACCGTGGGATGGGTCTTCGTGCTGAGCGGCTGGGGGAAGCTGCACAATCTGCCGCTCGTCATCGGCAACTTCCGCGACAGCTGGGGTATTCCGTACCCTGAAATTCTTGCGCCCTTCGTGTCGGGCGTAGAGTTCTTCGGCGGCTTGCTCCTGCTCGCGGGTTTCCTCACGCGGATCTCCGCGGGCGCGCTTGGCGTCACGATGATCGTGGCGATCCGTGCGGCGCAGTGGGCCGACGTCGATTCATTCGATGCGCTGCTCGGGCTCGACGAGTTTCTGTACCTCGCGCTCTTTCTCTGGCTTGCGATCGCCGGGCCTGGCGCACTTTCGGTCGACTACATTCTGCAGCGTTCCTTCGGGGGCGCGCGTCGCCGTTCTGGGGTCTGACCCCGTCCGTGTTGCGTTCGTGAGTACGGGCGCGGGGCGATGCGGGTCAATGAGGAGAGAAATATAAAAAGTATCTAGATGCATTGAAACCGCCGCACGTCCGGCGGGGTACGTACGACACCGACACGTATCTGCAGGTGGCGCCCTTGTGCCAAATTCAATGCATCGAGTAATCCATTCAAGAATTGCGCCCGCACTCCTTTTTGCGCTGGCAGGCGTGTTGCCGGGCTGCGCTGGAAGCGGCGCAGGCCTGGATGCCAACGGCCAGCCCATCGGGGGCGCGCAGGATCCGCTGGTCGCGGACTTCGCATCAATTCAGTCGCATGTCTTCACGCCGATCTGCGCACAGTGCCACGCTGGCGCAGCGGCTCCGCTTGGCTTTCGCCTCGATGCGGCGTCGTCCTATGCGATGCTCGTGAACGCATCGAGCGTCGAAGTGCCGTCGCTCCTGCGAGTGAATGCGGGCCATCCGGAGTCGAGCTACATCATCGAGAAGATCGAGGGCCACGCTGCAGTCGGCGGGCAGATGCCGCTCAATCAGCCGCCACTGCCGCAATCGACGATCGATGTGATCCGCCAGTGGATCACGGACGGCGCGCAGGCGAGTGCGGCGCTGGTGCGTTCGAGCGGGCCGATGCAGTTGCGCGCGGTGACGCCGCTGGTTGACGGAAGTTTGCCGATGGCATCGATGGACAGTGCCGGCGAGATCGTCATCGTGGCGGACGGTGAACTCGACGTGTCATCCGTCAACGCCGCGAGCGTGACACTGACTGCGAGCGGCGGCGACGGCACTTTCAACGACGGCGATGAGACTTCCATCGGCAATCTCAGGATTGTCGTTCGCTCGCTGAATCCCACGGTGCTCGCCATCCGGCCTGCGGGCGGGAACCTCGCCGCTGATACCTATCAATTGACGATTGCAGGCACCGGTTCGACCGCAGTCCTTGACCTGTCGGGCGCCGCGATCGATGGCGCAGGAACGGGCGCGCGCGGGAGCGACTTCGTAATGCAATTCAGCGTGGGAGCCCAACTGTGAGTAATCGATTCCTCTTGTCTCTGCTGCTGATCCTCTCGGCACCGGCGGCGCGCGCCGAGCCGTACCTCGCGGCACAGCAGGGCCTCAAGTGCGTCGCTTGCCATGTGAGTCCGACGGGCGGTGGCATGCGCAACGCTTATGGCAATGTATGGGGCCAGACCGTGCTGCCAGCGCATTTCATAGCTACGCAGGGCAGCGATCCCTGGACCGGTGAAATCAATCGCTACCTGGCCGTGGGTGGCAACCTGCGCGCGGATGCCTCGTATACGAGCATTCCCCACCAGGGCTCGACGTCGGCGTTCGATCTCGAACAGCTGCGCGTATATCTCGAAGTGCGGGCGATCCCGGACCGCTTGTCGGTGTATGTCGATGAACGTCTCGCACCGGGCATCAGCAATAATGCTGAAGCCTACGGGCGCTTCTGGTTCGACAACCAGAGGTTCTTCGTGCAGGCGGGGCAGATGTATCTGCCGTATGGATTGCGGCTGCAGGATGACACGGCGTATATCCGCCAAGTGCCCGGGATCAATTTCGCCACGCCGGACCGAGGCGTTGAAGTTGGAGTTGAAACCGCACAGTGGAGTGCGCAATTGGCGGTATCGAACGGTACGGCGGGCGGCCCAGCGGCGAGCAATGGCAAGCAGTACAGCCTGCGTGCCGAGCACGTGCAGTCCGTGTGGCGCGCCGGCGCCAGCTTCAACATCAACGAAGCATCCGACACCGGTAAACGTCAGATGCAGAATCTTTTTGCCGCGTTACGCACCGGGCCCGTCGTGTGGTTGGGGGAGGCCGACTACATCATCGACGACAGTGCGGGCCCGCGGCGCAAGCAGGCTGCCGGATTGATCGAGGCCGACTGGAAGCTTCATCCCGGTCAGAATCTGAAACTCACCGCTGAGTATTTCGATCCCGACACGGCCATCGATCATGACCAGCAGAACCGTTTCAGTCTCCTGTGGGAGTTCACGCCGATCCAGTTCGCGCAGATCCGCCTCGGCGTGCGCAATTACGACGGCATTCCGCAGAATGACCTGCAAAACCGGACCTTCGTGTTCCTCCAGCTCAACGGCTACTTCTAGCGCTTCGATACACCCCCGGCCGGTACCGGTGTAAGTTCGGGGATACGCGTTCAACTACCGCATGCTTTCGGCCGGCCGCGGTGGCTAGGGACCTCCTTCGCGCTCATGGCGCAAACGCGCATCAGAAATTCCGGCGGACGACCGCTCGGAATTTCTGGCGATCCTCGCGCGAACGTGCAATGAGGCGACGTGTTATCGCGGCGCCGTTCGCCGTCGCGAGTTTCGGCGGAGGCGGTCAGCGGATGGGTCTGGCAAGCCCGGTCTGGCGATGTTTGCGGGCAGGCCGTCTAAGGCAAGCTGCGTTTGAACGCTGGAGCCGGGCGCAGACATGGCCCCTCCGCTGACTGACTCCGCCGAAACCACCGAAAGGGAACGATCAATCTGCCCCCTGTCACCGCGCCGATTTCCCATGCGGGACGAGCCACGCACAGAGCACCGCGACACACGCCGCGCATACCGTGAATACGATCATCGGAAATCCCGTGCCCGTCGGAAAGAGGCTTACCAATTGCACCGAGCCGCTTGAGAGGATGTTCTGGCCAAAGCCGATCAGGCTCGCGGCGAGGCCCGCATTTTGTGGAGAAAGTGTGAGCGCCGCCGAGTTGACCTGAGGCAGCGCGAGGCCCTGTCCGAGTGCGAGCAACGCCATTGGCACATAGATGGGGTAGGGCCCCGGCGGCGCGAGCCATGCGAGGGCCAGCAGCGCGAAGGCAAAACCCAGCTGTATCGCCAGACCCGTACGCAGCATCGAGTGCGGCGACCAGCGGTGGCCGAGGCGCGTGACCAGGAAATTGCCGATGAAATAGCCGCCCGACACGCACGCTGTGAACACGCCGAATTCCTGCGGCGTACGATGAAATTCCTTCTGCATGATGTAGGGCGTCGTCGAGACGAACACCTGGAAGATCGCGATGATCGCGCCGCCTTCGATGAGATAGGCGATGAATGCCGGGCGGCGCGCCAGCCCAAGGGCGGTCCGCCAGACGCTTGCTGCCACGGGCGGCCGCGAACGAGTTTCAGGGATGTAGCGCCAGGCCGCGAACACCATGAGGAGGCCCGCTGCCGAGAGCAGTACGAAGATGCTCCGCCAGCCAAAGGCCTTGACGCAGACGCCGCCGAGATAGGGCGAAAGGCCGTTCGCGAGCACCATCACCATCGTGAGGGTCGCGATCATGCGAAAGACCTTCTCGGCCGGAAATGTGTCGATGACGACGGCGCGGGAAACGACCAGGCCCGTCGATGTGCCGAGCGTTTGCACGGCGCGTCCGGCGACGAGCCAGGGGAGGCTGGGAGCGATCAGGCAGAGAAGCGACCCGAGCGCAAAGGTGAGCATTCCGCCAATCAGTACCGGCCGGCGGCCGAGGCGATCCGAGAGCGGTCCCGAGATCAGAATGCCGCAGGCGAAGCCGGCGAGGGCGACGCTCACCGTCAACTGCGCGACGTGGACGGGAACACCGAAGGCCTGCTGCACGCTCGGCAGCGCCGGCACGTACAGAAAGGCCGCCATCGGCCCGGCAGCGTTCAGCGCACCGAGCAGCAGAACCAGTCGTTGTCCGGAAAGTGCCCTTCCCCTGGTGGGGACGCTGGGATTCGTGCTGCTCAAGCCGTGATGCCACCGACACAGACGTATTTCAGTTCCGTGTAGTCCTGGATCCCGTACTTGGAGCCTTCGCGGCCGGTGCCCGATTCCTTGACGCCGCCGAACGGCGCGACTTCCGTCGAGATGATTCCGGTATTGAGACCGACAATGCCGTATTCGAGACCTTCGGACACACGCCAGGAGCGCGCCAGATCACGCGTATAGAAGTAGGCCGCAAGTCCGAACTCGGTGTCATTCGACATGGCGATCGCTTCGCCTTCGGTCTTGAAGCGAAAGAGCGGCGCGACCGGACCGAAGGTCTCCTCGCGCGCGATCAGCATGTTCGGCTTGACGCCTTTCAGCACCGTCGGCTCGAAGAAGCTGCCGCCGAGCGCGTGACGCTTGCCGCCGAAGGCAACCGTCGCGCCCTTGGCAAGCGCATCGGCAATGTGCTCCTCGATCTTCGCGATCGCCTTCATGTCGATGAGCGGGCCCTGATCGGTGACGCCCTTGAGGCCATCGCCGACCCTGAGCTGCGCGACTGCCTCGATCAGTTTGGCCGCGAACGCGTCGTAAACGCCGTCCTGGACGAGCAGGCGATTCGCGCAGACGCAGGTCTGTCCGGTGTTGCGGTACTTGCTCGCGAGAGCGCCCTGCACGGCCGCATCGAGGTCGGCGTCGTCAAAGACGATGAAAGGCGCGTTGCCGCCGAGCTCGAGCGAAACCTTCTTCATCGTGCCGGCACACTGTGCCATCAGCTTCTTGCCGATTTCGGTGGAGCCGGTGAACGTGAGCTTGCGCACGATCGGACTCGAGGTCATCTCCCCGCCGATGGCGGCCGCGGAACCCGTGAGCACGTTGAAGACACCGCGCGGTATGCCGGCGCGTGTCGCGAGCTCAGCCATCGCGAGCGCCGAGTAAGGCGTCTGCGTGGCCGGCTTCACGAGAAACGTGCAGCCCGCGGCGAGCGCAGGCGCGGCCTTGCGCGTGATCATCGCCGAGGGAAAATTCCACGGCGTAATCGCCGCGACCACGCCGACTGGCTGGCGCAGCACGAGAATGCGTTTGTCGACCTGATGTGCGGGAATGACGTCGCCATAGATGCGTTTGCCTTCCTCGGCAAACCATTCAATGAAGGAGCCGGCGTAGGCGATCTCACCTTTCGATTCGGCGAGCGGCTTGCCCTGCTCGGCCGTCATGAGCGCGGCGAGGTCTTCCTGGTTCGCCATCATGAGCTCGAACCAGCGACGCAGAATGTTGGCGCGCTCTTTCGCCGTGAGAGCCGCCCATGGCGCGAACGCCCGGTGCGCCGCTTCGATGGCGCGCCGTGTCTCTGCCGCGCCCATGTTCGGAATCGTTCCGAGCGTCGCGCCGGTCGCCGGGTTCGTCACCGGGATTGTCCCGCCCTGATCGGCGTTGCACCACGCGCCGTCGATATGACACTGCTGACGCAGGAGGGTGGAATCTTTCAGTTGCATGTCTGTCGTCCTCGAACGGTCGTCGAAAAAGCTCTTCAGCCCACGTGCTCGCGCAGGAAAGCGAGCGTGCGTTCGTAGGCGAGCGCGGCGCTCTTTGCGTCGTAGCTCTTGCGATGGTCGCAGTTGAAGCCGTGATCGGACTCTTTATAGATGTGGAATATGCCGGCGGGATGCGCTTCGCGGATCTGGTTGATCATCGCGTCTGGAATCATCTGATCGAGTCCGCCGAAGTGATACATCACCGGACATTTCGGCTTGTCCTTCAGGTAGTGAGTAGTGCCACCGCCGTAGTACGAAACGGCGGCCGCGACGTCGCAATGGGCGGCCGCCACGTAGGCCAGCGTACCGCCCCAGCAGTAGCCGACCACGCCCACCTTGCCCGCGGTTGCCGCAAGTTCGATGGCTGCCCGCATATCGAGCAGCGATTTGTCGGGCGCAACCTGGCCGCGGATCTCCACACCCTTGCCGATGCTGGGCGGGTCGTAGCCGAGCTCGATGCCGGGCTTCACCCGATCGAACAGCGCAGGGGCGATCGCGAGGTAACCCGCGCCAGCAAACTTGTCGGCGACATCGCGCATGTGCGCGTTGACGCCGAAGATTTCCTGAATGACGACGATGCCGCCGCGCGCCTTGCCGGCGGGATCGGCGCGATATGCGCCGAGGTGAAAGCCGTCGCCGGCGGTGAGCTTGATCGTGGTGCCCATTAGGCTCTCGTTGCAGGTTGCGGGGGCCGATAAGGATACCGAAAAAAACGGGGCATTCTCGGATTTCCCGGCGGCGGGAAATCGAGGAATGCCCGCGTCTAAACGCCCAACAGGCCGCGGCCAGCCAGGTTGCGCATGAGCGCGGAGACTCCAAAGGCCCAGGGCGGCGCGGCATCGCTGTGCGCCACCTCGTTTTCAAGGACACCGAGCGCCGGGGTCGTCACGCGAACGCGGTCGCCCACCTTGTGCGTAAAGCCGAGACCGGGACTGCCGCGGTCCTGGGTTGGGGCGAACATCGTGCCGAGGTAGAGCGCGAAGCCGTCCGGATATTGATGATGTTTGCCGATCGTCTGATTCACGAGTTCCGACGGATCGCGGCTGATGAGGCTCATGCTGCTGGCCCCCGCGAGCTTGAAACCGTCCGCGCCCTGGATTTCAAGACACACCTCGGCGGCGCGCACCTGATCGAGCGTGAATTCGGCGTCGAAGAGGCGCACGAACGGCCCGATGGCGGCGGAGGCATTGTTGTCCTTGGCCTTGCCGAGGAGCAGCGCCGAGCGGCCTTCGAAGTCGCGCAGATTCACATCGTTGCCGAGAGCGGCGCCCCGCAGGCGTCCCTTGCCGTCGCAGAGCACGACGACTTCCGGCTCCGGATTGTTCCAGCTGCTGTTCGAGCGTATGCCGACGTAGTCGCCCCAGCCGACGGAGGCAAGGATCGGCGCCTTGGTGAAGAGCTCGGCGTCGGGTCCGATTGCGACCTCGAGATATTGCGACCAGATACCGTCCGCGATCAGAGCCTCCTTCAGGCGCGCGGCGCTCTCTGAACCTGGCCGCACGCTCCCGAGATCGCCACCGATGCGGCTGGCGAGCGTCGAGCGAATCTCTTCGGCGACGGCGAGGTCGCCGCGTGCGCGTTCTTCAATCACGCGTTCGAGCGTCGAAACGGCGAAGGTCACGCCGGCAGCCTTGATGCACTGAAGGTCGACGGGCGACAGGAGGCGGGCTTTGGCAGCGCTCGCATCCGCCACCCAAACCGGGCGCAAATCGAGGGCCTCGATCGGTCCAACGTCCGCGCCGGACGGCAACGCGCGTCCCGGTGCGAATCTATTCATCAGCTCCGCGGTTGTCGGGGCGACGCGCGACATGTCTTCGACGTGGCCGTCACGCACGAGCACGGGTGTCGGCCCGGCGCCGAAATCGATGCGCCCGAGGAGCGTCGCCTCGCGCCAGTCGTCCGGCAGAAAGCCATGCGCATCCATTCAGGCTTGCACCACCCGCTGATCGATGGCCCCGAAGATGCTGCGGCCCGCGGCATCGAGCATCTCGATGCGGACGCGGTCGCCGAATTTCAGGAACGGCGTGCGCGGCGCGCCATGTTCGAGCTGTTCGAGTACGCGCCGTTCGGCGATGCAGCTCGAGCCGCGCGAGCGATCGTAGTTCGACACCGTTCCCGAACCGACGACGCTCCCGGCCCGCATGCGTCGCGTGCGCGTCGCGTGCGCGATGAGGCGCGGAAAATCGAATGTCATATCGACGCCCGCGAGCGGTTGACCGAGGAGTGCTCCGTTGACGTGGCTCACGAGCGGCAGGCTCACCGTGCCGCCGTTCCACGCGGGGCCGAGCTCATCGGGCGTAACCGCAACCGGCGAGAAAGCCGTCGCGGGCTTTGACTGATAGAAGCCGAAACCCTTCGCAAGTTCGGCGGGCGTGAGATTTCTCAGCGTCCAGTCATTCACCAGCAGCAGAAGCTTGATATGGCCGCGCGCCTCTTCAGGCGTGGATGCCATCGGCACATCGTCCGTGATGACGGCAACTTCCGCCTCGATGTCGATGCCGTGCTCTTCGCTTGGCAGAGGCACGTCGTCGGTCGCACCGAGAAAGTCGTCCGAGCCACCCTGATAAACGAGCGGGTCGGTCCAGAAGCTCGCCGGCATCTCGACACCGCGCGCCTTGCGCACGAGCTCCACGTGGTTGACATAGGCGCTGCCGTCGACCCAGTGATAGGCGCGCGGCAGCGGCGCCGCCGCCCGTTTCGAATCAAAAGTGACGCCCTGCGTCGCGCCCGATTCGAGCGCCTCAGCCGCACGACTCAAGCGTGGCTCAAATTCACTCCATCGATCGAGCGCCGCCTGCAGCGTCGCGGCAATCTCCGGCACCGCGACCGCGCGCGTGAGATCACGCGTCACCACGACGAGCGTGCCGTCTCTCCCCCCGGATTTCATCGACGCGAGCTTCATTGTGATATTGGCGGAGGCCTGCGTGAGGCGGCGCCGGAAGAGACTGGGACTTGCAGGAGAACAGGGTGGTGAGGTGTTTTCGGCAGCGTGAAAAACAGGACGTTTTTCTCGCAGCCCCCAGGGATGGGTTTACGGCGGTGACGAAAGCACCTCACCACCCTGTTCTCCTGCGAAGAAACGCGAGGCACTGAGAATCACTACGCGCGTTCGATGATCGCCGTGACGCCCATTCCACCCGCGGTGCAGACAGAAACAAGTCCGCGCTTGCCGGTGCCTTCGCTCAGGAGCTTCGCGAGCGTCGCCACGATGCGCGCGCCGGTGGCGGCGAATGGGTGGCCGAGCGCGAGGCTCGAGCCTTTGACGTTGAGCTTCGACCGATCGATGCTGCCGAGTGCAGTGGAGAGCCCGAGCTGATCGCGGCAGAACTCGGCCGACTCCCAGGCTTTCAGCGTGCACAGCACCTGCGCCGCGAACGCTTCGTGAATTTCGTAGAAATCGAAATCCTGCAATTTCAGATTCGCGTCCTTGAGCATTGCGGGTACCGCATAGGCAGGCGCCATCAGCAAGCCTTCCTTGTTGACGAAGTCGACGGCCGCGGCCTTCCCATACGTCAGCCAGGCGAGCACCGGCAGATTGCGCGCGCGCGCCCAGTCTTCCGAAGCGAGCAGCACAGCCGCAGCGCCGTCGGTGAGCGGCGTGCTGTTGCCCGCCGTGAGAGTCCCTGCGCCGGTGAAATCAAAGGCCGGCCGCAGCTTCGCGAGTTTTTCGAGGCTGGTGTCGGCACGCACGTTGTTGTCCATGCTCAGGCCCTGGAAATCCAGTACGAGATCCTTGTAGAAGCCTGCCTGGTACGCCGCCGTTGCCTTCTGGTGGCTCTCGAGCGCGAGCTGATCCTGACTTTCGCGCGAGATCTGCCAGCGCTTCGCCATGATTTCGCAGCCCTGGCCCATGGAGAGGCCCGTGCGCGGTTCGACGACGCCCGGCACCACCGGCTTGAAGTGTCGCGGCCGAAGTCCGAACCAGGGCTTCAATTTCTGCCACGCGTTGCGGCCGCGTGCGCTTGCCAGCAGCAGTTGCTGATAGGCGCGCGAGAACACGATCGGTGGATCGCTCGCGGTATCGACACCCGCCGCGATGCCGGAGTCGATCTGGCCGAGTGCGATCTTGTTGCCGATGAGGATCGCCGCCTCGAGGCTCGTGCCACAGGCGCGTTGCAGATCGAGTCCCGATGTCTCCGCGGCAAGACCGCAACCGAGCACGCACTCGCGTGTGAGGTTCCAGTCCTTCGAGTGCTTGATGACGGCACCGGCGGCGACATCGCCCAGCCGTTCGCCCTTGAGCCGGTACTTGTCGACCACACCGCGCAGGGCCGCGGTCAGCATGTCCTGGTTGCCGAGTGTCGCGTAGGCGCCCATCGAGCGAGCGAAGGGTGTGCGCAGGCCCCCAAGAATGGCAACACGCCGGACCGAAGTGCCTACGAGCATGATTTCCTGACTCCTGCGTTAACTTTCATTGAGGCGAGAACGCGTCGCCGGCCGGATCGTACTCCGATTGATACGGCTAGAATGCCACATGATCAAGTACTTTCAGAGCGACGCCCGCTTCATTCTGCGGCTCGGACTCCCGCTGATCGTCAACAATCTCGCCATCTCTTCGATGGGACTCGCGGACACGATCATCACCGGCCACTACGCCACGCGCGATCAGGCTGCCGTGTCGATCGGCTTCAACTATTACCAGATCTTCTACCTCGTGGGCCTCGGCGTCCTCATGGCCGTGAGTCCGATCACGGCGCACGCATACGGTGCCGGCCGGCATCGGAGCGTCGGGGATTTCATGCGTCAGGCGCTGTGGTTGAGTCTCGCGCTGGCGTGCGCGCTGATTCTGATCATGGTGTTTGCCTTCGATCCGGTGATGCGGCTCATCGGCGTCGATCCCGTCATCGTGCCGCTCGCGCGCCAGTATGTGCACGCGATGGCTTTCGGTCTGCCGGCCATCCTGGCGTACCTTGCGTTGCGCTACACGTCCGAAGGGCTCGGGCACACGCGTCCTGCGATGTATGCGTCCGTCCTGGGACTCATGGCGACGGTGCTGCTCGACTACATTCTGGTGTTCGGCAAGCTCGGCCTGCCGGCCTTCGGCGCCCTCGGCTGCGGTATCACGACCATGATCGTCAAGTGGATCATGTTCGCGAGCCTGTTTACATATGTCAGGAGCCGTCACTTCTATCGGCCGTTCGAACTGTTCGGCTCATTCAACTGGCCAAACCTCGAGCGCCTGCGCGAGATTGTTGCGCTCGGCCTCCCGATCGCCGGCAGCGTGGCCGCGGAAGGCACGTTCTATTCGGTGGTCGGACTCATCATGGGCTCGTTCGGCGCGTACACGGTCGCGGCCAATCAAAGCGCGATCAGCTATGTGTCGCTCATGTTCATGGTGCCGCTCGCGATGCATTCGGCGACGACAGTGCACGTCGGCCACAGCAACGGACGCGGCGATCCGGCCAGCGCGCGCCGCGCCGGATATGCCGGCATCGCGATGTGCGGAATGATCATGACGGTGTCGGCAGTCCTGATCCTTGTGGGCCACAACGCCATCGCGCGCCTCTATTCAAAGGATCCACAGGTGCAAAGTCTCACGGCGAGCCTGCTGCTGCTCGCAGGAATCATGCAGATTGCCGATGGGCTGCAGGTGGGCGCCGCCGGTGCGCTGCGCGGCTTTCGCGACACGCGCGTGCCGATGATGCTCAACGTCATTGCCTACTGGCTCATTGGTTTTCCGCTCGCCTATGGGTTCGGCGTATATGCGCGCCTCGGGGCGCGCGGCGTTTGGTGGGGCCTGATCGCGGGCACGGTCATGTGCGCGGTGCTGCTCAATGTGCGCTATCGGCACATCTCCCAACGAGCGGTTGACGGGGTCAGACCCCAAGGGGTCTGACCCCGTGGGGTCTGACCCCTAGGCGGAGCGCAGCGCTTCGACGGCTTCGGCGAGCAGCGACTCACTCGCCGCGGCGATCACCCGGCCGTCCGAGTTCCAATCGAGAGGAGCCCCGTGCCAGTCGGTCATCCGGCCGCCGGCGCCTTCGATGACTGGCACCAGCGCAAGATAATCATGGGGCTTCAGGCTCGCCTCGATCACGAGATCGCAATGACCCGAGGCGAGGAGGCCATAGATGTAGCAATCCCCGCCGAAGCGGCGCAGCGCGGCACTGCGACTGACGCGATCGTACGTGCTCCAGTCCTCGGCGTTGAACGCATCCGGGGACGTCGAGTAGAGGCGCGCCTCTCTGAGCTGCGCGCAGCGACTCGTGCGCACGGCCTCGCCGTTGAGTTCAGTTGCCGCGCCGTGCACACCGATCCAGCGCTCGCGCATCGCGGGGCACTCGATCAGCCCAAGAATCGGCACGGCGCCGCGCACGAGCGCGATGAGTGTGCCGAAGAGCGGGAAGCCGGTGATGAAACTCTTCGTACCGTCAATCGGGTCGAGCACCCAGGTCTCTTCGGCGCCAGACTCGGCGGCGTACTCTTCGCCGCGAATGCCGTGACTCGGGAATTGCGCGCGGATGAGTTTGCGCATTTCCGTCTCGATGGCGCGGTCCGCGACCGTGACCGGGCTCAAGTCCGGCTTGGTTTCCACTGCGAGCGGGCGGCGGAAGTACTCGAGCGCGAGGCGCCGGGCAACATCGGCCAGCTTCTCTGCCAGGGCTAATTCGCGGACCAGGGCGGCTCTGCCGGGATCGGTGCTACGAGTGTTTGCCACGGAAAATTCGCAATAGAATTAAGAGTGTCGCGGAGTATAGTCAGACTCAATGCCGCATCAGAACAATAACGATCCGGTATTCGATCAGATTGCGCGCTTGCCCTGCTGGTCCGGCTCGATCGACATCGAGCCGCTCGCGGGCGGCATCACCAACCGCAACTATCGAATCACCGATGCCGGGGGTCGCCGCTTCGTGGTGCGCGTCGGCCGCGACATCCCGGAACACGGCGTCATGCGCTTCAATGAGCTCGCCGCCGCCCGTGCGGCGCACGCCGCGGGCATCTCACCGGAGGTTGTGTTCGCCGCGAACGGCTTTCAGGTGAGCCGCTTCATCGATGGGCGCACGCTGACACCCGAGGATGTGCGCGAGCCCGCCATGCTGCGTGAGACTTGCGGGCTGCTGCGCCGCTGTCATCATGACATTCCGCGTTTCTTTCAGGGGCCGGCGCTCATCTTCTGGGTGTTTCAGGTCATTCGCGGCTACCTCGCGCTGCTCAACGAGAAGGAGTCGAATCCATTCGACGTCAAGCTCGCGGCGCTCGGGAAGCTCGCGGAGCGGCTGGAGCAGGCGCTCGGACCCGTGAGCATTGTCTTCGGGCACAACGATCTGCTCGCGGCGAATCTGATGCACGACGGCACGCGTCTGTGGCTCATCGATTGGGACTACGCGGGCTTCAACAGCCCGCTCTTCGATCTCGCCAATCTCGCGTCGAACAATGCGCTGACGCCGGAGCTGGAAGAGACTTTGCTGGAATATTATTTCCGCACGGCGGTCGGTCCCGACCTGCAGCGCGGATTCGCCGCGATGAAATGCGCATCACTCCTGCGCGAGGCGCTGTGGGGCGCAGTCTCCCGCATCACCTCGCAGATCGATTTCGATTATGCCGGCTATGCGCGCGACTATCTCGCCCGCTTCGATGCCATGTGGCTCGGCTTCGAGCAGCAGTATGGATAAGTTTCCGACACAGGCGCGAGCCGTCGTTATCGGAGGCGGCATCGTCGGTTGCTCGACGGCCTATCACCTGGCGAAGCTCGGCTGGACCGACACGCTCATCATCGAACGCCACAAGCTCACCTCCGGCTCCACGCATCACGCGGCCGGGCTCGTCGGGCAGCTGCGCACGAGCGCGAACATCACGCAGATGCTGGGAGCTTCCGTCGCGCTCTACAACACGCTCGAAGCGGAGACCGGCCTCGCGAGCGGCTGGCAGATGAACGGCGGGTTGCGTCTCGCCTGCAACGAGGCGCGCTGGACCGAGCTCAAGCGCCAAGCGACCACGGCGCGCTCGTTCGGGCTCGAAATGCAGCTGCTGACGCCGAGCGAAGCGCAAAAGCTATGGCCGCTCATGAATATCGACGATCTCGTCGGCGCCGCGTTCCTGCCGACCGATGGCCAGGTCAATCCTTCCGACATCACGCAGTCGCTCGCCAAGGGCGCGCGCCTGCGCGGCGTGAAGATCTTCGAAGACACGACCGTCACGGGTTTTGAACTGCAGCGAGGGCGCGTTACCGCGGTACTCACGTCGAGCGGCCGCATCGCCTGCGAGGTCGTCGTGAATTGCGCGGGGCAATGGGCGCGTGAGATCGGCCTGATGGCGGGCGTCAACGTGCCGCTCGTCTCGGTGCAGCATCAATATCTCAT
>JBGPLJ010000049.1:0-15441 GCA_041486385.1 Steroidobacteraceae bacterium | reverse complement strand
CAGAAAAAACGGGGCCTCACCCGATTGAGCGGCGGCGCTCGAGGTCTCGCTAGCGGTCCAGTCAAATGCCCCGTTTTTTCTGATGCGCGTTTGCGCTGTGAGCGCGAAGGAGATCCACCCCCTCAGCCCGCCAGATACCCCCGGATACCTGCACCGGCACCAGCTCTTACACCATCTCGCCGAGGTACTTCGGCAGCATCTCGCGCCACGTGTTCCAGTTGTGGTGATACGCCGGACCCCAGAGGTCGACGCGATTCGGCACCCGTTTCGCGCCGAGCAGATTGGCGATCTGCCACGATTCCGCCGGGGCCTCATAATCGCCACTGCCTGTCGGCAGCAGTACCAAGCGCTCGCGCAGACGTGTGAGTTGCGGACCTTCCTCGAGCCCCGGCAGGTAGTGCAGGGGCGAGGAGAAATAGAAATCCTGATTCATCCTGCCGCCCAGATGCTTTGACAGGTCGAATGTGCCGCTCATGGCGATCGCAAGGCGAAACACATCGGGGTGACGGCAGATGCTCGCGACCGCGTTGAATGCGCCGATCGAAGCGCCGGTGACCACAATCTCGATGTCATTCGAGGCGCAATCGCGCCGAATGAGCGGGACCACTTCGTTGTAGATGTACGCATCGAAGAGATTCTGCACGCGTGAGCCGTACTCGGGGGAATGCGTGCCCTCGATCCAGGTCTTGCCGGCCACGCTGTCGACCGAATAGACCTTGATGCTGCCGGCGTCGAGGAGGGGCCCAAGCACGTGAATCAGCTTGAAGCGCTCGACTTCCTCGTAGTCACCACCGGCGGTGGGGAAGAGGAGCACGGGCGCACCGAAATGCCCCCAACGCACCACGCGCGCGGGTTCAGGCAGCCGGTCGGTGCTCCAGTTCCAGCTCTGGCGCGCGGCGATGCCGGTGCTCATGTCGCAGTCTGCCCTTCAATCCGGCGCCACTCGCCGATGCGATCCATGAAGAGCTGCGTGAATTGATCGATCTCGTGTGGCGGATAGAGCGCCGCCACTTTCTTGCGCACGGCGTCGCGCGCCGCGGCGCTGCCGAAAAACTCGTAGGCCACTGCATCAAGATGTGCGAGATGCTTGCGGCGAAAGTCCTCGAAGCGTTCGGTATCGAAGTGCTCGTGGGCAAGCCGCGTGTAGCGCTCGAGCTTCTCCGGATACGAGAGCTCCTGACGCGCGATGTCGAAGAACGGCTCCCAATCGAGGTTCTTGCGCATGCGCCGCTTCGTGGCCGCGCAAAAAATCCCCCAGGCGAGATTGGCCTTAACGAGCCACGGGAAATGGTAGTGCAGTGAGGTGACCTGGCTGTCGGGACATGCGTTCGCGAAATCGATGGGGTACCAGTTGCCGCGTTTCAGGAGGGCTTCGCAGGAATTGAAATCCCAGCCGAAGAACGCGTTGATGGTGAGCGTCATTCCTTCGAGCGTCGCACGTTCCGCGGGCTTGATGAAGTCATGGTCCACCATGTAGCGGTCATGGAGCGGTGCGGACGGGTTGTAGTTGACGACCCGCGTCTGGGCCCCGAGGCCAATGCAGCGCACGAACTTGTCGTAGGGAATCACGCCCGCCTGCAGATGCATGATCTTCGTGCCGCTCGCTTCATACGCGGCGCGCAGCGCTTCGATGTTGTCGATCTTGGTGACGCCCACCCAGCCGCCGCCGTCATAGGGCTTCATGAACAGCGGGAAACCGAGCTTCTGGCCGATGGCGCCGACGTCAAAGAGGCGCGCGTAGCGCTGCAGTGTCGGTTCCAGATCCGCCGACTTGTCGTAGGCTTTGGGCGGCACCATCCAGGTTTCGGGGATCGGGAGCCCGAGCCGCATCATCGCCGCGTAGGTCGTGTGCTTCTCGTTCGACTGGATCGACCAGGGATTGTTGAACACATAGAGGTCATCGAGCACCACGGCCTTCTTTATCCATTCGCGGCTGGTGTGATACCAGTGCGTCAGCCGGTCGATCACAAGGTCGTAGCGCACGGGCTGCTTGAGGTCGAAGGGTTCGATGGTCACGCGGCTGACGGCAAAGTCGAGCGTGTCCCCCGCCCAGGGGATCGAGAGCTTCAGGCGCTTCAGGATTTCCTCGAAGCAGATCGGCCAACAGATGTCGGCGCCGAGCGAAAGGCCGATCTGACGGGTCACGTGAGCCACGGTGGTGGACCTCGCTTCTTGTTCTTAGCAATGGGGTCAGACCCCATGGGGTCTGACCCCACAGCGGTCATTCTACTCGTAGACCATCCAGAGCGGGCCCGGCAGCAGCCAGGTCAGGGCCGTTTGCAGCCGATCCCGCCAGTTTTCCCAATTGTGACCGTCGCGTGCTTCCTCGTAGCGCACCTGCATGCCGGCCTCCGTGAGCAGCGGCACGAGCGAGCGGTTCTCATAAATGAGCGATTCGTAGATGCCGCAGCTCAGGTAAATGCGCTCGGCGGGCTTGCCGGGCGCGCGGCGGAATTCATTGACGAAGCGCACGACCGGATCGAAGGCGGGGGTGCGCCGATGCTGCCCGATATCCGAAAACGCGAATGATCCGGATTCGAGCAGCAGCCGCCCGAACGCGCCCGGGTACATCCAGGCCGCGTGCAGACTCGCCACCGCGCCGAAACTCGCGCCCATTGCGACGCGCGCGGCCGGCTCGTCGCGCAGCGCAAAGCGCTGCTGAAACGCCGGGAGAATTTCCTTGACGAGATGCTGCGCGTGGCGCGCATCGCCCGCATATTCATTGAGGCGGTCCGGCGACTGCGTGAGCGCGACGATCAGTGGCGGGATCTCCAGCCGATGAATGAGATTGTCGAGCACCACTTTCAGCTCGGCAAAATGCAGATAGTCATCGCCGTCGTGCACGACGAGGAGCGGATAGCGGCGCGTGCGGCGAAAGCGCGCCGGAACATACACGCGCACCCGGCGCTGCTGTCCAAAAGCCTGGCTCGCGATCCAGAGCTCATCGATCGCTCCGGTGCGCGCGAGCGGATCGAACTGCGACCATTGCGGCCGCCGATAGCCATAGCCCTGGCATACCGAGTTCGCGCCGAACGGATCGGTCGCCTTCACCGGATTCAACGGGTCCGTGATCCATTCGCTCGTGCCGCCGCGAATCACCTCGAACTTGTATTCGACGCGCGAGTTCTCCGGCAGATCGATGTGCAGGGCCCAGAGATCGGCGCCGCCGAGACGCTCGAGCGGCTGCGTCGCGGGCAGACCTGAAATCCACAAACGCAGCAGCACGCTGTCCGCGGCGCCTTTGAATACGAAGGTGACGCCGTGCGGATCGATGACCGGAAAGCGCGTCGAGCGCAGGAGCGCCTCGATGGCTGCGGGTGTCGGGTCGCCATTGGCAAACAGCTCGCGCAGCTGCGGATTCATGGCGCATCCGCCCCGGCGAGCGAGCCGTCGCGCGTCAGGCGCCAGCTGTTCGCGTAACTCTGCAGGTGCCCATCGGCAATCGATAGCACCGAACCGTGATCGAGCGTCAGGCAGCGCGCCGGTGCGAAGCGGCGCGCGAGAATCGACACGTGAGTGTTGTCGTGCAGGTGCAGCCGTGTCTGTGCATGCGGCAGCGGCAGCAGGCCCGGCACGAGCCCCAGGCCCTGATCGAAGACCTCGGCGACGCCCGCGCCTTGCGGCGGTTGATCGTGAAACAGGACGATACGCTCCGCGATCGCCATCGCGCCCGCCGACCAGGCCAGAATGGGTTTGCCCTGCAGAACCTCGGCGAGTCCGAGGAGCCGCAGGCGATTGACGAGGATGGCCACGTGGCCGCCCGCGATCAGCACGGCCGCAGCCTGGCTGATAGCGGCCGCCAATTCGCGGCGCTGACGCGCGATTGCAGGCCGCTCGGTCAGGGAGTTCTCGCGCTCGAACTCCTGATGCACCCGTTCAATCGCCAGCACATGCTCGCGGTCGAGGCGGCGCATGACGCCGAGCGCGCTGCGCCGCGCCGCGCGCACGGTCGTGGGCGCGGCGCTGCTGAACCAGATGTCTTCCACGGCCTCGCGCGCGTGTTCCAGCTGCACGCGATACAGTTCCTGCATGCCGCGGAGGCGTTCCTGGCGCGCGCGATAGCTCACGAGGAGGGAGCGATCCTCGGCAAAGACGTGCTCGGTGCGCGCGTAGAGCCCAAGATCCGTGACGTCGCGGTCGAGGTGCGCCGCAAGCTCGTCGATTTCGCCTTCACGTTCCTGCCAGCCGGCCGTCACCGACACCAGCGGGCCTGCGAGGTTGAGCTCGGCGAGTACAGGGGCCAGATTCGGCTCGCGGAATTGCGGGCCGAGCAGTGCGATCACGGACATGGGCGCGGGCGCTTCAGGCGGGAGGGGCGGTGCTCACGTCAGCGAGCCGCTCCGCTTCGAGCGCCTCGCGCTCGTGCGAGAAGTGCTCGACGCTCTGCTCGAGACAGCGCGACATGCTCTTTTCCATGGCATTGCCATAGCAACGGATGATCGACTCGAGGAGCTGTGTGGAGAGGATCGGCTGGCCGCCGTGCTCCTGCTCGGCGATCACCTGCAGCAGGATGAGCCGCGTGATGTCGTCACCCGTCTTGTCTTCCACGACCGTGATCTTCTCGCCCCCGACGATCAGGTGGCGAATGTCATCGAGGGTCACGTGGCGGGAGATGCTGGCGTCGTAAAGCCGCCGGTTGGCGTACTTCTTGATGATACGTGCGTTACCCATGGCCAGAGTGTAGCAAAAAGGGCTGCGTCGACCGCCATCGCGCTCTTTTTTCGGGGCCCTGCGCCGGACGAGCGCCGGACGCTGACATAATGACCGTCCGGCAACTCCAGTAGTGTTCCTGCCCCATGTCGGACGACAAGCTTCGCCAGAAACTCCTGATCGTATCGATCGTTGCGGCCGCTTTGGCCGCCGTAAGCATTGGCCTGACGCTCGCGCTTTGGCGCGCCGGGAGCAGCGGGGCCCCGGGGAGTCCGACGGGCGCGGCCCGCGCCGGCACTGCCGCCTCGCCTGGCACCGCCGTGGTCCTGCAACCGGTGGTCCGCAAGCAGTTTCCCTATGAAATCGAGGCGCTCGGAACCGCGCGCGCCAATGAGGCGATCGAAGTCACCGCCAAAATCTCGAATCGGGTGGCGGCGATTCGTTTTCGCGAGGGTCAGGCCGTACACCGCGGCGACGTGCTCGTCGAACTGGAGAGCACCCAGTCGAGGGCCGATCTCGCCCAGGCGCAGGCGGCGCTCGTGGAGAGCAAGAGCCAGTACCAGCGCAGCCTTGAGCTCTTTGGCACCAAGGCGTTGTCACAGGCGCAATTCGACGAGATCGAGGCGACGTTGAAGTCGAACCAGGCCAAGGTCGAAGCCTCCGAGTCACGCCTGAGCGACACCGTCATCCGCGCGCCTTTCGACGGGCGTCTGGGCCTGCGGCGGGTGAGCCCCGGGAGTCTCGTGAATCCTGGCGCCGTGATCACGACGCTGGACGACACGAGCCGTATCAAAGTCGACTTCTCGGTACCCGAATCAATGATGGCTGCTCTCCACCCGGCCCTGACCGTGCGCGCCGAGACCACGGCCTACCCGGGGCATCCGTTTCAGGGCGAGGTTGCAAGCATCGATACGCGGGTCGATCCGGTCAGCCGGGCGTTCAACGTGCGCGCCGTGGTGCCGAACAAGGAAGGACTGCTGAAACCGGGCATGTTTCTGACGGTGCACATTGTCGAGTCTTCGAAGGACGCCATCGTCGTGCCGGAAGAATCGCTGCTGCCAGAGGAAGGACGGCAGTTCATCTACGTGGTTGTGGATGGCACGGCCGAGAAGCGCGAAATTCACATCGGGCGGCGGCGGCCGGGTGAAGTGGAAGTGATCGATGGCCTCGCCGTCAATGAAACGATCGTGACGGAAGGCGCGGACAAACTGCGTCCCGGCAGCAAGGTGCAGCCGGTCGCACGCAGCACCCAATGAAGATCTCGGACCTCTCTGTCCGCCGTCCCGTCTTTGCGGCGGTCGTGAGCCTCCTTCTGGTGATACTCGGCACGCTCTCTGCGGTGCGTCTGCCGGTGCGCGAGTTTCCGGACGTGGAGTCCCCCGTGATTTCGGTGACCACCGATTATCGCGGGGCATCCTCCGACGTCATTGAAACCAAGATCACGCGGCCCATCGAAGATCAGGTCGCCGGCATCGAGGGGATCACCAAGCTCACCTCGACGAGCCGCGACGAGCGCTCGTCGGTGAATATCGAATTCAGTGTCAATCGTGACCTCGAGGCTGCGGCGAACGACGTGCGCGATCGCATCTCGCGTGTGCTGCCGACTCTCCCGGAAGAGGCCGACCCGCCACAGGTCTCCAAGCAGGATGCCAGCGCCGACGCGATCATGTTTCTGAATCTCCGTAGCCCCCAGCGCTCATCGCTCGAGCTGACGGATTACGCGCATCGCTATCTCGTCGATCGCTTCTCGGTGGTGCCGGGGGTCGCGCGCGTCAACATCAGCAATGAGCGGCGCTACGCGATGCGTATCTGGTTGAATCGCGCCTCGCTTGCGGCTCACCAGCTCACAGTGGCCAATCTCGAGAATGCGCTGCGCTCCGAGAACGTCGAGTTGCCCGCGGGACGCATCGAGTCGAAGCAGCGCGAATTTACCTTGCGCACGGTGACGCGACTGAAGACGCCCGACGATTTCCGCCAGCTCGTGGTCGGGCGCGGCGCTGATGGGTCGCTCATGAGACTTGGCGATGTCACGAAAGTCGAGGTCGCTTCCGAAGACGATCGCGGTTTCGCGCATTCCGACGGCCTGCCGAGCATCAACCTCGGCATCGTCCCGCAGTCGAAGGCGAACGTGCTCGACGTGGCCAAGGGCGTGCGCGCGGAAATGGCGCGTATCGAGCAGACGCTCCCCGCCGACATCGCCATGTCGATCAACGTCGATTTCTCGATCTTCGTGTCCGCCTCGATGCACGAAGTGCGCTTCACGCTCGCTCTGGCGCTTACGATGGTGCTCATCGTGATCTTCGGGTTTCTCGGCAGCTGGCGCGCCACGCTCATCCCGGCGCTCACGATTCCCGTCTCGATCGTTGCCTCGGCGACGCTGATGGCGGCGCTGGGTTTCTCGATCAATGTGCTGACACTCCTGGGCATCGTGCTCGCCATCGGACTCGTCGTCGATGACGGCATCGTCGTCCTGGAAAATATCGTGCGACGCATGGAGAGGGGCGAAGCGCCGGTTCTGGCGGCGATTGCGGGCAGCCGTGAGATCGGCTTCGCGGTCATTGCCGTGACCACCGTGCTCGTCACGGTCTTTCTGCCGATTTCCTTCATGCCAGGGCGCCTCGGCAAGTTGTTCGGCGAGTTCGGCATCTCCGTCGCGACCGCTGTGGGATTCTCGGCCATCATCGCGCTCACCCTCGTGCCGATGCTGAGCTCGATCCTCTTCACGGGGCACGTCGAACGCGGGCGCTTCGCGACCTGGGTCGATGCGAAGTTTCATCGCCTCGCCGAATGGTATCGGCGCGCACTGACGCTGGCATTGAAGCACTCGGGTATCGTCGCATTCGGGGCGCTGATTGTGGCGGGCCTCGGCGTTCTCCTGTGGCAGGGCGTGCGCACCGATTACTCGCCGCGCGAGGATCGCGGCATCATCATGACGTTCATCAGTGCGCCTGAAGGGTCGAGCGTCGCTTACACCAAGGGCTACGTCGAGCAGGTCGAAGCCTTCATGCTCGAAGAGAAGAAGAAGGGCAACGTGCTGCGCGTGCTCGCGCGCTCGGGCGCCTTCGGCAACAACGCGGCGAATCTCGGCATCGTCTTCACGCCGCTCACCCCCTGGAACGAGCGCTCGGAGAGCGCGAATGAGATCGCGGCGCGACTACAACAGAAGGTCGCGAATCTGCCCGGCGTGCGGGTGGTAGTGCAGCAGCCGCCGAGCCTGCCGGTGAGCGGCTTCGGCAACAGCCCGGTGCAGGTCGTCCTGCAGGGCGATGACTTCAGCGAGCTCGCGCATGTCCGGGATCGCGTGCTCGAGCGCGCGCGGAGCGACAATCCGCGCCTCGTCGGCATCGACTCCGACTACAAGGAGCGCCAGCCGCAGATGCGCGTGATCGTCGACCGCAACAAGGCGGCGGATCTCGGCATTTCACTCGGCAACATCGGACGCACGCTCGAAACGGTGCTCGGCTCGCGTCAGGTAACGACCTTCACCGACCGCGGCGAGGAATACAACGTCATCCTGCAGGCGAGCGATGAGGAGCGCGCGAGTCCCGCCGACCTCAACAACATCTACGTCCGCTCGGAGCGCAGCAACGAGCTCGTGCCGCTCGAGAGTCTGGTGACGGTGCAGGAGGTCGCGGGGCCGCAGGACCTCAGGCGCTTCAATCGCCTGCGCGCGATCACGATCACATCGAATCTCGCGCCGGATTACTCGCTGGGCGAGGCGCTGAAATATCTCGAGCGCGTCGTGCACGAAGAGGCGCCGCCCACCGTGCACCTCGAATTCGACGGCGAATCGCGGGAACTCAAAGAGGCTGGCTCGGCGCTCCTGTGGACCTTTGCGATGGCGCTGGTCATCGTCTATCTGGTGCTTGCCGCGCAGTTCGAGAGTTTCATCCACCCGTTCGTGATCCTGACGACCGTGCCGCTGGCACTCACCGGTGCACTGGTCGGGCTGTTTCTATTCAACGCCTCGGTCACGGTGTTCAGCGGCATCGGCGCGATTCTGCTCGTGGGGCTCTCCGCCAAGAATGGCGTGCTGATCGTCGAGTTCACGAATCAGCTGCGCGATCGCGGCGAGGATTTTCTGGACGCGGTGATCGATGCATCGGTCATCCGGCTGCGCCCGGTGCTGATGACGAGCCTGTGCTCGTCGTTCGGCTCGATTCCGCTCATGATTGCAACCGGTGCCGGCGCCGAGAGCCGCCGCGCGCTCGGGGCCGTCGTCTTCTTCGGCGTCACCATCTCGATGGTGCTCACGCTCTTCGTCGTGCCGGCCGTGTACTCGCTGATCGCCCGTAACACGCGCTCCCCTCAATACGTGAGCCGCATGATCGACAAACTAAGCGGTGCCAGCTAGCCGGCACCGGTTATTCGATTGAATTGGCATCGACGGTCCGTCTAACTTGGCCGCGATGGTAAGCGGCTGCCCAATGCTTCGCCTCGCCGTCAGCGCGAGGCAATCCGCGCTGCTTTTTCGCGGAACTTCCCGCAAATCATGCTTGTCTACTTGCGCGCTATCCATTCACAGGCAGCGCGTCGCCAATGCCCGACAGATTCATTCGCCCGCGAGCGCGCCGCGCCGCAGTGCTCGCGACGGCACTGTTGACGCTGCTGATGGCAGGCACCACGCGTGCCGATGACGCGCTGAATCTCACGGCACTGCGCGGCAAGGTCGTCTATGTCGACTTCTGGGCGTCGTGGTGCGGGCCGTGCCGCAAATCGTTTCCATGGATGGACTCGGCGCAGCGCACGTACGCCGACCGCGGCCTCGTCGTCATCGCTGTCAACCTCGATCAGGAGCACGGGCTCGCGGAGGAGTTCCTGCGGGAATTCAGTCCGCAGTTCCGTGTCGCATTCGATCCCGCGGGAACGCTCGCAGAGAAATTCAGGGTGACCGGCATGCCCTCGAGCTTCCTCCTCGACCGGCGCGGCACCGTGCGTTACCGCCACGTCGGCTTTCGTGATGAAACGCCCGCTGCGCTCGACACTGAACTCAGAACGCTGCTGGCCGAAAAATAACCCTTGGAGGAAATATGAATCGACGTCGTCTCGCGCTCCTCGCCCTCGTGGCCGCCGTTACCACCCTCGGCGGTTGCAGTTCGATCGGCGTCAAGCCGTGGCAGCGCGATCTGCTCGCGCGGCCCGCCATGGCGATGAACGCCTATCCGCTCGACGCCGCCATCGATGATCACCTGTATTTCAGCAAGGAAGCATCCAGTGGCGGACGTGGATTCGGCGGAGGAGGTTGCGGATGCAACTGAAGAAGTCCAAACGGTCGGTGCGCTCCGCGCTGATGGCCGCGAGCTGCGCGCTCATCGCGGCGCCGGCAATTCGCGCGCAATCTCCGGACGAGAGCGCGGATGGTGACTGGCAGGCCGATTCGGCGCTCCTTTATTACAAGGAAAATCAGGGTCGCGTGCAGGCCATCGAACCGGTGGTCAGTCTGGCCAAGGATTTCGGCGACGAGCACGTGCTGGGCCTGAAACTGACCTACGACAGCTTGAGTGGCGGCTCGCCGAACGGCGCGCTCCCTAGTCATAGCGCCCAGACCTTCGCGACTCCATCGGGCTCGAGCCTCACGGCTCCGACCGGCGGCACGCAAACTTACACGACGCCTTCGGGCCGGGAAGTTGCGCAGCTCGAGCGCGTGACGCTCTACACGACCCAGCCCGGCAGCATTCCGCTCGATCCGAATTTTCACGATCAGCGCGTCGCGTTGAGCGCGAGCTGGCAGCAGCCGCTCGGTGCCGCCACGCGCTTCACCGCGGGCGCTGACCTCTCGCATGAGATGGACTTCATGTCCGCTGGTGGGAACGCCGCTATCGCTCACGACTTCAACAACAAGAACACGACCTTGTCGCTCGGCGCCAATTTCGAAGCCGATGCGATTCGCCCGATCGGCGGCGTGCCGATCGGCGGTTCGGACTACGTGCTGCTCGAGAAAGGCGGCAATGAGACCAAGACCGTAGGCGGCGGCCAGCTCGGCCTCACGCAGGTCTTCAGCCGCCATTGGCTTGCGCAGCTCAACTACTCCTACGATAACTCGCGCGGCTATCAGACGGACCCGTACAAGATCCTGTCCGTGATCGACGCCGGCGGCAACGCGGTCGGCTATCGATTCGAGGCGCGGCCGACTGCGCGCGCGCGGCAGAGCCTCTATCTCGAGAACAAGTTTGCGATTGGACGCGATGTGCTCGACTTCTCGCTCCGCTACTTGAAGGACGACTGGGGCATCCGCTCGCAAACAGCGGAGCTCCGCTATCGCTGGGACCTCGCGAACGGTGCGTATGTCGAGCCGCACGTGCGTTACTACAAACAGAACGCCGCGGACTTCTACAATCTCTACCTGAATGCGGCCGATCCGTTGCCGCAATTCATGTCGGCGGATCCGCGTCTCGCGAGCTTCAAGGGGACGACGTTCGGCGTGAAGCTCGGCATGCCGCTCTCCGATAGTAGCGAGCTCAGTGTGCGCGTCGAGCAGTACCAGCAGACGGCACAGGATGTTCCGCTGGCATTCGGTCAGCTGCAGGGTCTCGATCTCAATCCGGGGCTCAAGTCGCTCGTCGTACAGTTCGGTTTTCGCTTCCGGTTCTGAAATGCGCGCAATCGCCGCATCGCTGCCAACGCCGGAGCCGGCTGGCGACGTGCGCGTGGAGCGGCGCGAGCCGGGCCTGCATGCCGTCTCGTTCTTTGCGATGGCGAGTCCCTGCGAAGTCTTGATCGAAACGAGGGACTCGGAGCTCGCACGCGAGCTTGGGGCCGCGGCGGCGCAGGAGGCCTGGCGAGTTGAGCGCAAATTCAGCCGCTATCGCGACGACAGTGTACTGACCGCCATCAATCGCAGTGCCGGCCGACCGCTCGAGGTCGACGCGGAAACCGCGGCGTTGATCGACTTTGCCGCCGAGTGCCATCGGCTGAGCGAGGGCATGTTCGACGTCACTTCAGGGATCCTGCGCCGTGTCTGGAAATTCGATGGATCCGCTCGGCTGCCCGAGCCCGCGGACGTCGCGGCTTTGCTGCCGTTCATCGGGTTTCATCGGCTGCACTGGGCGCCGCCAGTCATTGCCTTGCCGCAAGGCATGGAACTTGATTTCGGCGGCATCGGCAAGGAGTACGCCGTGGACCGCGCGCTCGACGCGGTCTGCGCCATGTTCAACGGCGCCGTGCTCGTGAATTTTGGCGGTGACCTGCGCACCAGCGGGGCGCCGCGCGGCGCACCCTGGCGCGTTGGCATTGAGCGGCCCGACACCGAACGCGAAGCACGCATGCTGCTTGACCTGTCGCAGGGCGCGCTGGCAACGAGCGGGGATACGCGCCGCTTCCTGATACGCGACGGTATCCGCTATGGCCACATTCTCGATCCACACAGCGGCTGGCCCGTGCGCGATGCGCCGCGCTCTGTCACCGTTGCGGCGGGCACATGCACGGAAGCCGGGATGTTTGCGAGCTTCGCTATCTTGCAGGGCGCGGGCGCGGAGGCGTACCTCGCGGAGCAAGACGTCCGCTACTGGTGTCTGCGCTAACCGGCTAGCTTTCGATGACGACTTCGGCGGTGACCGAATTGGCGATGTAGCAGGACTCGTGCGCCTTGTGGTGCAGATCGTCGAGCTCGGCTGCCGACGGAGTCTTATCGATCCACGCGATCTGCGGCCGCAGGCGTACTTTCAGCATCGCCATCATGCCTTTCGCGTTCTTGCCCATCTCGCCGATGGCCTCGTCGTTGTAGCTATCGATGACGAAGCCGGCCTTCGCCGCATAGAAGAGAAAGAACAGCATGTGGCAGGAGGAGAGCGATGCGATGAACGCCTCCTCAGGGTCGACCGCATTCGCATTCGACAGCGGCAGCGGTACGACCTTGGGCGAACTCGAGGCAGGCACGACCGTGCCGCCATCGAAGCGCCACTCGTGCGCGCGCGAAGACTTGGTGTCCTTGAAAGGCGCGCCCGCGGGGCGGGTCCAGCTGACGGTTGCGGTGTAGGTGCTCATGCCGCCTGTTTCAATACACTTCGAAAAGGCCGGCGGCGCCCATGCCGCCGCCGATGCACATCGTGGCGACGACGTACTTCACGCCGAGGCGTTTGCCGGCGATGAGCGCGTGCGCCGTGAGGCGCTGGCCGCTCACGCCGTACGGGTGGCCGATCGCGATCGCGCCGCCGTCGATATTGAGGCGGTCATCGGGAATGCCCAGCGTGTCGCGACAGTAGATCACCTGCACGGCGAACGCTTCGTTCAATTCCCAAAGTCCGATGTCTTTGACCTTGAGGCCCGCGCGCTCGAGCAGCTTTGGTACGGCAAACACAGGGCCGATGCCCATTTCGCCCGGTTCGCAACCAGCGACCGCAAAGCCGCGGAAGGCGCCGAGGGGTTGCAATCCGCGCTTGCTGGCGGTCTCGGCGCTCATCAGCACGCATGCTCCGGCGCCGTCCGAGAACTGACTCGCATTGCCAGCGGCTATCGTTCCGCCCGGCAATGCCGGCTTGATCTTCGACACGCCTTCGAGCGTGGTGTCCGCGCGCAGACCCTCGTCCTGCTCGACGACCACCGCTCGCGTCAGCACTCGTCCGCTCTCAGGATCGACCGCCGCCATGGTTGCAGGCGTCGCGACGATCTCGTCCTTGAAATGCCCCGCGACCTGACCTGCGTTCGCGCGCTGCTGGCTGCGCACACCGTATTCATCCATGCGGTCGCGCGTGATCTTGTACTTGCGCGCGACAAACTCGGCGGTCTCGAGCATGGGCCAATAGATTTCGGGCTTGTGCTCGAGAATCCAGGAGTCGCGCAGCATGCGGGTGTTGAGCGTGTTCTGCACACAGCTGATCGACTCGACGCCGCCCGCAACAAAAATATCGGCTTCGCCGCTCAAGATGCGCTGGGCGGCCACCGCGATCGCCTGCAGACCCGAGCTGCAGAAACGATTGACGGTCATCCCCGGCACGCTGACCGGACAACCTGCGCGATACGCGATGACGCGCGCGATGTTCGAGCCCGTGGCGCCCTCCGGCAGCGCGCATCCCATGATGACGTCTTCCACTTCGGCCGGATCAAGTTTCGCGCGCTCGATCGCCGCCTTGACGGCATGGCCACCCAGGTGACTGCCGTGGCTCATGTTGAATGCACCGCGGAAGGACTTGGCGAGCGGCGTGCGGGCGGCCGAGACGATGACAGC
The DNA here is from genome assembly GCA_041486385.1 of Steroidobacteraceae bacterium. GTDB lineage: Bacteria > Pseudomonadota > Gammaproteobacteria > Steroidobacterales > Steroidobacteraceae > JBGPLJ01. Next base: position 1,628 of record JBGPLJ010000049.1, on the reverse strand, counting down.
TTCCCGGCTCATGACGCGGCTCCTTTGTCAGCGTTGAAGCTGCCACCCGTGCCGGCGAGCCGCTCGATGAGCGGCGCGGGCTTCCAGAACTCGGGCTCGCCGTGCGGATTGCGGCCAAACTGCAGCATGCGACGCCGCACTTCATAGAGGCCGACGAGATCGGCATAGAACATCGGCCCGCCGCGCGACGGCGGGAACCCATAACCGGTGAGATACACCACGTCGATGTCGGAGGCGCGCGCCGCAATCTTCTCCTCGAGAATCTTGGCGCCTTCATTCACGAGCGCGTAAACGAGGCGATCGACGATTTCCGCGTTCGTGATCTTGCGCGGTGTAACGCCGATCTCCTGTCGATGCTTCGCAATCAGCTCATCGACCACCTTCGACGGCTTGGGCTTGCGCGGACCGTCCGGGTAGTCGTACCAGCCCGCGCTCGTCTTCTGACCGAAGCGGCCGAGCTCGCAGAGCTTGTCGGGCAGCGTCGAGAACTTGTAGTCCGGGCGCTCGGCACGCCGGCGCTTGCGAATCGACCAGCCGATGTCGTTGCCGGCGAGATCGCCGACGCGAAAAACTCCCATCGCAAAGCCGAAGGCTTCGAGTGCACCGTCCACCTGTTGCGGCGTGGCGCCTTCCTCGAGGAGATACGAGGCTTGCTTCGTGTAGGGCTCGAGCATGCGGTTGCCGATGAAGCCGTCGCAAACGCCGGAGACCACCGCAACCTTGCGCAGCGTCTTGCCGAGCTTCAGCGTGGTCGCCAGCACGTCGGGCGCGGTCTGCTTCGCGCGCACGATTTCGAGGAGCCGCATGACATTTGCGGGACTGAAGAAATGCGTGCCAACGACATCCTGCGGGCGCTTCGTGTATGCGGCGATCTGATTCACGTCGAGCGTCGAGGTGTTGGTCGCGAGAATCGCGCCCGGTTTCATCACACGATCGAGCGTGGTGAACACCTGCTGCTTGACCTCCATCGATTCGAAGACGGCTTCGATGACGATATCGGCCGGTGCGATCGTTGCGTAGTCGAGCGTTGGCGTGAGGAGCGCCATCCGGCGGTCGCGCTCGGCTTGTGCGAGCCTTCCCTTCTTGACCTGGCCGTCAAAAATGCCGGCGATGCGTGCGACACCCTTATCGAGCCCTTCCTTGTTCGCTTCGACGAGCCACACCGCAATGCCGGCGTTCAGGAAGCAGATGGAAATGCCGCCGCCCATCGTGCCGGCGCCGATCACGGCGGCCTTCTCGATCTTGCGCACCGGTGTCGATTCCGGAACGTCGTCCACTTTGCTGGCGGCGCGCTCTGCGAAGAACGCGTGTCGCAACGACTGTGATTGCGGCGTCAGCATGAGTTCGACGAATGAGCGACGCTCGATGGCAAGGCCTTCATCGAAGGGCTTGGCGGCCGCTTCGATGGCGTCGATGCAGCGCACCGGCGCGGGCAGATTCGGAAACTGCGCCTTGACGCCATTGCGCGCAAACTCGCAAAGCGCCTCGAGATTCGGTTCGACGAGCGCAAGGTCGCGCACGCGGCGCAGGGGCTTGGCGGCGAAGTCCTGCGCAGCGGCGAATTCCACGGCGGCGGCCACCGGATCGCCTTCGACCACGCGATCGAGGAGGGCGGTCTTCGCGAGCAT